>JAAFIT010000201.1 GCA_013298745.1 Sphingomonadales bacterium | reverse complement strand
TCACCACCTGCAACCCAGCTGCTTCGGCCGTCGCTGCCGCCTCGGCATTGATGACGCCCAATTGCATCCACACCGCCTTGGCGCCGACCTTGATCGCATCGTCGACGATCGGCCCGACGGCGTCCGAACGGCGGAACACATCGACGATATCGATCGGCACGCCGATCTGGCCGAGATTGTCCCAGACATATTCGCCGAGGATGTGCTGGCCGGTGATGGCCGGGTTTACGGGCAAGACGCGATAACCATGGCCTTGCAGCATCGCCATCACCTCGTGGCTGGCGCGATCCGGCCGGTCCGACGCGCCGACAAGTGCGATGGTGCGGGCGGAGGAAAGCAGCCTGGCAATGGCGGTGTCATCGGTGATCGGCATGACAGGCTCCTTTCAATGACAACGCACGCGGCACGGCAACGTTCACAACCCTACGGCGACGGCAGCGGCCGCGGCAACAGCATCGAACGCCGCGCCATTGGCGCCCGTCGCCGGCAGCCCCGCGTCGCTTGATGTCCGCAAGGCGATATCGAGCGGGATGCGGCCAAGGAACGCCACGCCCATTGTCGCCGCCTCGGTTTCGGCGCCGCCATGGCCAAACGGATCACTGGCCTCGCCGCAATGCGGGCAGACGTAGCCGCTCATGTTTTCGATGACGCCGATGATCGGCACCCCGACTTCGCCAAACATCGCCACGGCGCGGCGCGCATCGATCAGCGCCAGATCCTGCGGCGTGGAGACGATCACGGCGCCATCGGGCTTGAGCTTCTGCGCCATGGTCAACTGGATGTCGCCGGTGCCGGGCGGCAGATCGATGACGAGCACATCGAGCATCCCCCAATCGGCCTTTTCGACCATTTGCAGCATCGCCGAGCTTGCCATCGGCCCGCGCCAGATCACGGCCTTTTCGGGGTCGGTCATCATGCCCATGCTCAGCGCCTTGATGCCGTGCACTTCTACCGGCTGCAGCTTGCCGCCATCGAGTTTGGCGCGGCCCGAAATGCCGAGCAGCGTCGGCACCGACGGGCCATAGATATCGGCATCGAGCAGCCCAACCGCGTTGCCGGCGCGTGCCAGCGCCATCGCCAGGTTCGCGGCAACGGTCGATTTGCCGACACCGCCCTTGCCGCTGGCGACCGCGATGATCTTGCGGATGCCGGGGACCGTGGTTGCGACGGGGCGTGCTGATGCCACTGGCGCGCTGTTGCGGTCGGCGGTGAGGATGATCCGTGCCGCGCCATGGCCGACAACGCGGTTGATCGCCGCCTCGACACTCGCCTGCAAGCGCTCGGCGGCCGTCTTGTCGATGCCATCGACTGACAGCACCAGCCCGACGCTGGCTTCCGGCGTGCCCTCGTTCTTGACGACGATGCCGGCGGCGCGGCCGCTGGTCACGATGTCGCTGCCCAACGGGTCCGTCACATTCCGCAGCGCTGCCGCTACCTGGTCCTTCAACGCCATTTCGCCGTCCTTTTTTGAAAGATAGCGCCAGCGACAAAGTCGCGCCCTCGCAATCCCGGAATGTGACCCGTATATAGCGGTCTCAATGCCGATGACGAGACTTGGGATTTTGGATGCCGGTACAGAATAACAATGGCGGCCCCTGGGGTGAGAGCCCCGACGATGAACCGCCGGAAAGCGCGGGACGCGAGTCCGGCGACACTGGCCCGCGTGCTCCCAATCCCTGGGGTGAAGCGCCGCCGCGTCGGCCAGCGGGCGTTCGGCCGACCGGCACGCGTGATCTCGATGATATGCTGCGTCGCGGCCAGGATCGGCTGCGCAGCACCTTCGGCGGCGGTGACGACAATGGCGTCGGCGACTTTTTCGGCGGCAGCGCCTGGCTGTGGATCCTCGGCGCGATTGTTGCTGCCTGGGTGGTGCTGACCAGTTTCTACCGCGTCGATGCCCAGGAACGCGGCGTTGTGCTGCGCTTTGGCCGCTTTGTCGGCACCACGGACCCGGGCCTGCAGTTCAAGGCACCATGGCCGATCGATACCGTCATCCTCAGCAAGGTCGAACAGATCAATTCGGTCGATATCGGCGCCACCGAAGGCTCGGCCGAAAATCTGATGCTGACCGGCGACCAGAACATCATCAACCTCGCTTATGCGGTGCGTTGGAAGATCAAGACCCCCGAACTGTTCCTCTTCGAACTTTCGGAGCCTGAACAGACGGTGCGCGAAGTCGGCGAATCGGCGATGCGCGCCGAAATTTCCAAGGCGTCGCTCAACGATGCCATCGGCCCGCAGCGCGCCCAGATTGCCGAGCAGGTGCGCGAGCGCATGCAGGAAATCCTCGACAGCTATCGTTCGGGCATCGAAGTCCGCGGTGTCGATATCAAGCAGGCCGATCCGCCCGCGGCGGTCGATGATGCGTTCAAGGACGTGTCGGCAGCGCAGCAGGACGCCCAGCAGTATCTGAACCAGTCGCGCGCCTATGCCCAGCAGCTGCTCGCCAGCGCCCAGGGTGCGGCGGCGGCGTTCGAGGCGGTCTACACCCAGTACAAGCTGGCGCCCGAGGTCACGCGCAAGCGCATGTATTTCGAAACCATGGAAAGCGTGCTGTCGAAGGTCGACAAGACGATCATCGAGCCGAACGGCGTGCAGACCTATTTGCCGCTGCCCGAAGTGCGCCGCCGCGCCGCTGCGGCCGAACCTTCTGCCGAGACCAATGCGTCGAACAGCGCATCTGGCAAGTCAGGACAGTAAGATGAGTATCTTTCGCAATCCCATCGTCTGGGCCACCGCCGCGTTCGTCTTCATCGTCGTGATGATGGGCACGCTCTACACGGTCCATGAAACCCAGCAGGTCGTCGTGCTGCGCCTCGGCAAGCCCGAGCGCATCGTCAACGCCTTCGATCCCAAGGCGCCGTTCGGCACGTCGGGGGCCGGGCTGGTCGCCAAGGTACCATTCATCGAGAACACCATCTTCGTCGACAAGCGGGTGCTCAATCTCGACATGGAACAGCAGACGGTGCTGACCACTGACCAGTTGCGTCTGGTGGTCGATGCCTTTGCGCGTTTCCGTATCACCGATCCGCTGCGCATGGTGCAGACCGTCGGCACCGAGCAGAACCTCAACGATGCCCTGCGGCGCATTCTGGCATCGAAGATGCGTAACGAACTCGGCAAGCAGCCTTTTGCCTCGCTGCTCAGCCCCGAACGCACCGCGATGATGGATGATATCCAGACAACGGTGAACCGCCAGGCCCAGCAATATGGTGCCGAGATCATCGACGTCCGGATCAAGCGTGCCGATCTGCCCAGCGGCGCGCCGCTCGAATCGGCGTTCCTGCGGATGCGCTCGGCACGCCAGCAGGAAGCGGCGACGATCCGGGCCCAGGGCCTCAAGCAGGCGCAGCTTGTCCGCGCCGATGCCGATGCCCAGGCTTCGAAAATCTATGCCGACAGCTTTGGCAAGGATCCGCAATTCTATGCCTTCTACCGCGCCATGCAGGCCTATCGCACGACATTCACCGACGAATCGTCGACGGTGGTCATGTCGCCCAACAACGAATTCCTGCGCGAATTCGAAGGGCGGCAGTCCAATCGCTGATCGACAAGGAATTGGTGCGATTTCTGTTCATCGCGGGTTAGTGTCACCGCCAGCATAAGCCCAAGCGTGTTGTTGTTGCGTTCGATTGCCAATGTTCCCCCGATCGGCAGTCGTTTCGTCTCGCACATTGTCCCCGATTGAGTTTCGAAAGGTTCCACTGCCCGTGCGTATTGCTCGCAGCCTTGTTCCCGCCGCCCTTGTCCTTGGTGGTGCCGCCTTCACATTCGTGCCGACGCTGGCGCAGGCCCCTGCCGCAGCGCCCGTCGCCGCTGCCCCGGCGCAGAATGCCACACCGCCGGCGGTTGCCGTCATGCCGCCCGGCGGTGCACCGCGCAGCTTCGCCGAGCTGACCTCGCGGCTGGCTCCGGCTGTCGTCAACGTCTCGACCACCCAGAAGGTCGAAGTCGGCAAGCTGCGTGGCGGCGCGCCGTCGTCACCACTCGAAGAAATGTTCCGGCGTTTTCAGGAACAGCAGGGCGAAAGCGGCGAGCCGGTCACGCGTGAGGCGACTTCGCTCGGATCGGGCTTCATCATCGATCCGGCGGGCTATATCGTCACCAACAATCACGTGATTTCGGCCGGCGAAGGCAAGGGCGCCGCGGTCGATGAAATCACCGTGACGCTGTCTGATCGCCGCGAGTACAAGGCCAAGCTGATCGGCCGCGATCCGTTGACCGACATGGCGTTGCTGAAGATCGAAGCGACCAACCTGCCGTACGTCAAGTTCGGCAATTCGCAGACGGTGCGCGTCGGCGATTGGGCGATTGCCATCGGCAACCCGTTCGGCCTTGGCGGCACCGTCACCGCCGGGATCGTCTCGGCGCTCCATCGCAACATCGGCTCGGGCCAGTATGACCGCTATATCCAGACCGATGCCAGCATCAACCAGGGCAATTCGGGCGGCCCGCTGTTCGATCTCGATGGCAATGTCATCGGCATCAACACCGCGATTTTCTCGCCCACTGGCGGCAACGTCGGCCTCGGCTTCTCGATTCCGGCCGAACTCGCCTATCCGGTGATCCAGCAGTTGCGCGCCACCGGCACGGTAAAGCGCGGTTACCTCGGCATCGGCATCCAGCCGCTGTCGACCGATATTGCCGCCGGCCTCGGCCTGCCCAAGGACAAGGGCGAGATCGTCGCGTCGGTCGAACCTTCGGGCCCGGCAGCGCGTGCCGGTGTCAAGCAGGGTGATGTCATCCTGCGGATCAACAACAGTGATGTCACCTATGACAACACGTTGAGCTATATCGTCGCCAACACCCCGGTTGGCACCAGCGTGCCGATCGAACTGATCCGCGACGGGCAGAAGAAGACGTTGACCGCGACGATTGCCCAGCGCCCGGCGGAATCGATTGTCCAGGCGCGTGCCGGCCTGACGCCCGACGCGGACGACAGCGATGCCAAGAAGGATGAAGGCGCCGAAGCCGCCAAGGCGAGCCTCGGCATCACCCTGCAGCCGCTGACCGCCCAGATGCGCCAGCAGCTGCGCGTGCCGGAAACGGTCAAGGGTGTCGTCATCGCCGGCATCAACCCGTCGAGTGACGCCGCCGCCGAAGGCTTGCAGCGCGGTGATATCATCCTGCAGATCAACCAGAAGCCGACGACGACGCCGGCGGAAGCCGCAGCGGCGGTCAACGCCGCCAAGGCCGCCGGCCGCGACA
>JAAFIT010000202.1 GCA_013298745.1 Sphingomonadales bacterium | reverse complement strand
TGCGCCTCCTCTACCTGTCCACGCCAGCTGCGGCCCGCCGTGACGGCGTTCCACAACACCTCGCGCGGCGTCCAGTCCGGATGGCGCGCACGATATTGCGCCACCACCCATTCGGGGTGGATATCGACTCGCAGCTCCGGCGCCATGATCGCGGCCAGATTGTCCCAGGTCAGCCCCTGCACTTTGGGTGACTCCGGCAGCAGAAAGGCCCTGGCTTCGTCGCGCGTGTTGCCGAGCAGCATCGGAATGGCGTTGGATTGGGGGTTGGCATCAGGCCAGAAGGGGTGGCGAACAAGGCTGCGCATATCGAGCACCGGCCCGAAATAGACGCTGCCACCGAGGATCGGATCGGTCGCGGCCAGCGCTTCAATCAGCGCTTCCACCGGCGCCGACACGGGATCGCCGCCCAATCTGGCCAGAAATGCCCGCGTCCGCGCCGTGGCGTTGAGCGGGCCCGAAGCCGTGACCTGCTGGCCGCTCATGGTGATGGCGCGGTGGAACAGCCCACGCGCCGCCGGCATCCCCATCAGCGTGGCGATCTTTGCCCCACCACCCGATTGGCCGAACACCGTGATCGTGCCGGGGTCACCGCCAAACGCTGCGATATGGGCGCGGATCCACTGCAAGGCGAGCACCAGATCGAGTTGTCCGGCGTTGCCGCTGTCTGGAAAGCGCGGGTCAATACGCTCCAGATAGAGATAACCCAGGGCATTGAGCCGGTGGTTGACCGTGACCACGACCACATCATGCCCGGCGAGCCGCTGCCCATCGTTGAGCGGATCGGTGCTGCTGCCATTCGAATAGGCGCCACCATGGATGTAAACCATGACTGGCTTTCGTGCTGCGGCACCGATTTCCGGCGTCCAGACGTTGAGAAACAGGCAATCCTCGCTCTGCGGCTGATATCGGGCGGTGCTTTGCGGCGCTACCGGGCCGAAGTCGGTGGCAGAAATGCGCTCATTCGGGCGATTTTCCGCTGTCGGCGGCTGGAATCGCGCCGCGCGACCGTAGCGGATGCCCTTGAAACTGTGAATTCCACCGGTGGTGGTGCCGACAAACACTCCCGCGGCGGTGGCAACGAGAGGGTCAACGGCAGCTCGGGCGGGTGCTGCGAGCAGCATTGCCCCCGCCATCACACCGCGGCGGGTGAACCCATCAGCGCCGAACATCGAGGCTGCCGGCCAAAAAGGCGTCGATATCGCCCTGGCCAAACAGGCTGGCATCCCCCGGCAGCGTGTGTTTGAGACAGCCGAGCGCCAGCCCGATGCGCGCCGCATAGGCGATATCCCCCCGATTCTGAACGCTCGAAAGCCCGTGCAGAACGCCAGCGGCAAAGGCATCGCCGGCGCCGATGCGATCAACGATCCCGGAAACCAGCACCTCCTCGGTCTGGACATGGCCATCGCGGCTATCGATCCGCGCTGAAATGCGGTGGCGATCGGCATCTTCGGTGTGGCGCGCCGTCGATGCAATGAGCTTCAGGCGCGGAAAGGCGGCAAACGCCGCTACGGCTGCGGCGCGGCGGCGGTCTTCGCCCTCGCCTTCAAAACCATGGCCGAGGAGAAGCCCGACATCCTGGTGATTGCCGAACAGGATATCGGCATGCCCGATCAACGCGGAAAGGATGGCGCGGGGATTGCTGTCCCATGCCTCCCACAGCCGGGCACGGTAATTGCCATCGAAGGACACCGGCACGCCGAGCGCTGTCGCCGCCTCGGCTGCTGCCAGTGCAGCGGCAGCCGAAACCGGACCAAGGGCAGGGGTGATGCCCGACAGGTGCAAACGGCTCGCACCGGCAAGCAGCTTCGGCCAATCAAAAGCGTCGGCCGGCGCCGTTGCAAAGCTGCTGCCTGCGCGGTCATAAACGATTTCGGAGGCGCGCAATCCGGCACCAGGAGCAAGGAAATACAGGCCCATACGGCCATCGTATGTGATCACGCCTGAGGTGTCGACGCCCTGGCCGCGCACTGCAGCCACTGCACCACGGCCCAAGGCATTGTCCGGCACCGCGCTGACCATCCGCGTGGCGTGCCCCAGATTGGCCAGCCCGATGGCGACATTGGCTTCAGCCCCGCCGACGTGAAGATCGAGCGACGGCGTCTGCATCAACAGCGTTCGACCCGGCGAAGATAGCCGGATCAATAATTCACCAAAGAAAACAATCGGTCCCGTCATCAGCGCGCCAGCCAGCCCCCATCGACGGCTAGGATATGTCCATCGACATAGTTGGACGCTGTCGAGGCAAGGAACACCGCTGCGCCACCCAGATCAGTCGCATCGCCCCATCGTGCCGCTGGAATTCGCGCCAGGATCGACGCGTTCCGGTCCGGGTCGGCGCGCAAGGCATCGGTATTGTTGGTGGTGATATAGCCCGGCGCGATGGCGTTGACATTGACTCCCTTGGCCGCCCATTCATTGGCGAGCAGCTTGGTAAGGCCGCCAACACCCGATTTCGAGGCTGTATAGCTCGGCACCCTGATGCCGCCCTGAAAGGTCAGCATCGACGCGATGTTGATGATCTTGCCCGAGCCTTGCGAAATCATGTGGCGCCCCACTGCCTGGGCAAGGAAGAAGACCGACTTGAGATTGGTGTCAATCACGGCATCCCAATCGGCCTCGGTGAAATCGACACTGTCGGCCCGCCGGATGATGCCGGCATTGTTGACCAGAATATCAATTCTTCCCAACGCGTTGAGTGTCTCGCTTACAATGCGATCGACGGATTCAATGCTTGACAAATCGGCGCTGACGAGCACCGCACGGCGGCCGAGGGCTTCAACCTTCGCCCGTGTTTCGGTCGCTGGCGTGCGGCCAACAGCTGCGATATCGGCGCCGGCACCGGCGAGTGCCAGCGCAATGGCCTGACCGATGCCCGTGTTGGCGCCAGTGACGATCGCCACCCGGCCGGAAAGATCAAAGAGCGCGCTCATTTCAGCTGGCAGATATCGAGGACATTCATGTCGGTATAATCGAGATTTTCACCGCCCATCGCCCAGATAAAGGCATAGGCGCGGGTGCCCGACCCCATGTGGATCGACCAGGGCGGCGAAATCACCGCTTCTTCATTGGCGATGACGATGTGGCGCATCTCGTCGGGTTCGCCCATGTAATGGAACCCGGTCATCGGCGCCGAGATCGAAGTAGAAGTAGATCTCGCTGCGGCGGTCATGCAGGTGCGGCGGCATGGTGTTCCAGACGCTGCCGGGCTTGAGAATGGTCAGGCCGAGAAGCAATTGCGCGCTATCGCAGATGCCGGGGATGACCATCTGGTAGATGGTGCGCTCGTTGGAGCCTTCGAGGCCGCCGCGTTCGAGCGGATTGGCTTCGGCAATGGCGATCTTCTTGACCGACTTGGCGATATGCGCCGGTGTGGAGGCGAGATAGAAACGCGCCCCAACACCTTCAAAAACAACGTCCTTGGTACCTATCGGGATATAAAGGCAGTCGCGCGACGCCATGTCGAAAACCGTGCCATCAACGGTGATCCGGCCCGGGCCGCCGACATTGACGGCGGCGAGCTCGCGGCGTTCGAGAAAGGGCTTGCCGGCGGCCGAGGCTGGCGCCGTCTGGGCAGGCAAAGGCAGGGGTGTGTTGCCAGGCGTGGCGCCGCCAATCACAAAGCGTTCGTTGTGCGAATAGTTGAGCACCACCTCGCCGTCGCGGAACAGGCCGGTGATCAGATAGCGATCGCGCAGTTCGTCGTTGCTGACCATCGCCATCATGTCGGGATGGGTCGCGTGATAGGTCTTTTCAAACATTTGGATGTGTTCCTTCAGGCAGCGCAAGAAGCAGCTGGTGCAATAGTTTCAAGCCGATAGGCTTGTTTGGCGAGATTGTAGGCAAGGTCGGCAGCGACTTCGGCGGCTTCATCGTCGCCGAGGCGATGCTCGGCGACGAGACGGGCAAGGAAGCCGCAATCGACGCGCCGCGCCATGTCGTGCCGCGCCGGGATCGACAGGAAGGCGCGGGTATCGTCGTTGAAGCCGACGCCATTGTAGAAGCCGGCGGTTTCGGTGGTCATTTCGCGGAAACGGCGCATGCCCTCCGGGCTGTCGTGGAACCACCAGGCCGGGCCGACGCGTAGGCAGGGGTAGTGGCCGGCGAGCGGCGCCAGTTCGCGCGCATAGGTTGTTTCATCGAGGGTGAAGAGGATGAGGGTAAGGCGGGTTTCATTGCCAAACCGCCCGAGTAGCGGTCGCAGCGCCTCGACATAGTCGGTCGGCCCGGGGATATCGGCGCCCTTGTCGCGGCCATGGCTGGCGTGCAACCGGGCGTTGTGATTGCGGCGGCTGCCGGGGTGCAATTGCATCACCATGCCATCCTCGACGCTCATCGCCGCCATTTCGGTGAGCATCTGGGCGCGGAACAGCTCGGCCTCGGCCGGGGTGTGCAGACCGGCGATGACGCGGTCGAACAGCGCTTCAGCAGCGGCCGGTGCCAGATCGGCGGTGGCGGCGCTGGGGTGGCCATGGTCGGTTGCCGTCGCGCCTGCCGCGCGGAAATCGGCGCGGCGCTTGCGATGGGCAGCGAGATAGCCGCGCCAGTTGTGGACGTCTTCGCCGGTCAATTCGGCAAAACGCGCCAGCGCAGGGCGAAACTCTTCATGATCGGGATCGACGACCGCATCCGGACGATAGGTGGTAACAACGCGCCCCGGCCAGCCGGAGGCAGCAATGGCGGCGTGGTGATCGAGCGTTTCATGCGCGCCTTCGGTGGTGGCGAGCAATTCGATGTTGAAGCGTTCAAACAGCGCCCGCGGCCGGAACGCCGGTGTGGCGAGCGTGGCGTTGATGACATCGAAATACCAATCGGCGGTTGCCGGCTCCAACACCACATCGAGGCCGAAGATGCTGGCAAAGACATGATCGAGCCATTGGCGCGACGGCGTGCCGCGAAACAGATGCTGATTGGCGGCAAAAATCCGCCATGCCGCCCGCGGATCGGTGGGGGGGGCTTGGCCATGCGCCGGCACACCGAGCGCTTCGAGGCTGATGCCCTGACTGAAAAGCATCCTGTAAAGATAGTGATCGGGTGCCAGCAGCAGATCGGTGGCGTTGCTCCATGGCGCATCGGTCGCGAACCATTCGGGGTCGCAATGGCCGTGCGGGCTGATGATCGGCAGGCCGGCGACGCCTTCATAAAGCGATCGCGCAATCGTCCGCGTTGTTGGGTCAGCGGGGAACAGCCGGTCGGGATCAAGGCGCAG
>JAAFIT010000200.1 GCA_013298745.1 Sphingomonadales bacterium | reverse complement strand
GAAACGCGAGTCGATATCCCGGAAGCGAGCGTTGGCGATGCGGTGATGATGCTCGATTTGCGGAACACAAATGCGCTGTTGTTCGTTAACAGCGCCAGCGGTGACCATAATATGGTATATCGGCGCGATGATGGCAGCATCGGCTGGGTGGAACCCCGCCGTGCTGCCGCCAGTGCCGGAAGTTGAGGACGACAGTGATGCATCGGAGTGGCGTTGCAGGTTTTGATGATCTGGTGGTCGAGGGTGGCATCACCCTCGACCTTGGCGTGGCGGACAAGCCGGCGTTGCTGGCAGCGCTTGCTGACCTCGCGGCCAGTGCGACAGGTATTGATGCCAGTTTGATTCTGGAGCGGGTACGCCTGCGCGAAAGCCTGGGCGCCACCGGATTTGGCGGCGGCACGGCGATCCCGCACGCGCGTTTTGCCGAACTGCCAGGGGTGCTGGTGCATGTGGTGCGGCTGGCGATGCCGATTGATTATGGCGCACTCGATGAAGCGCCGGTCGATATCGCCGTGCTGCTGCTGTCGCCCGAAGATGCCGGTGCCGACCATCTGAAGGCGCTCGCCCGGATCAGCCGCACTCTGCGTGACCCGAAGCGGCTGGCGGCAATGCGCGCCGCAACCGACGCCGCCGCCATGCGCGCGGCGATTGTCACCACCCTGTCCCCCGGCGAGGCGCCGCGCCGCGCGGCTTGATAGTGGCCAGGCCTGAAAAGTGACTCGAATCGCCAGCGGCGTGGCAGTGTCGGCGCTGTTGCGCCGGGTTAATGCGGCGGGTGGTTTTGGAACGGTGCTGTATCGCGGTGATGACACCGCCGGTGCCATCGCCATCATCACCCGTGATCGCGGCGAAACCCTGGCATTGGAACGCGTGATGGCCATGGCCGGGGGCTATGAATGGCGCGAGGCGGCTGCCGGCGATGCCATCGATGCCTGGACCGAACGCGCCCGCCAGCGTGATCCGGACTTGTGGATAATCGAACTGGATATCCCGGACGCCGCACGCTTCGTCGCCGAAACGGCTTCGGGCGATTGACCCCAAGTCTGAACCGGCGTTCAGCAGACGCAGTAACTGCACAGCCCATGGGCGGGCCGTGCGAGCGTTACCGAAGCGGACCGGACCGGACTTCAGCCCAGC
The DNA here is from genome assembly GCA_013298745.1 of Sphingomonadales bacterium. Classification (GTDB taxonomy): domain Bacteria; phylum Pseudomonadota; class Alphaproteobacteria; order Sphingomonadales; family Sphingomonadaceae; genus Sandarakinorhabdus. The sequence continues at coordinate 4,147 of JAAFIT010000200.1, read as the reverse complement.
CTTTTGATGGCGGCCTTCCAGTGTAGGGGAAGGATCATCCAAGGCGAACCCGGACAAGGCCGTGTGTGATTGCCTTTTGAATGACCTTCGCCTTTCCTTCGATTTCTGCGATTACCACCCGCGTTATCTTTCTGACTGTCGCCAGCGCGTTTCTGCTCGCTGCAGGCGATGCCTCGACGACCCCGACCGAGCGTTCGAACACGGTCACCACCGACAGCATTCTTGCTCCCATGACTCCGGCTGAAGCCAGCGCTGCCAGCGCCGCGCTCGCCGCCTCGCTTCCTGCTGGCACTGCCGCCATCGCCACTGAAACGGCTGAACCTGCCGCCCAGCCCGCCGCCGAAGCCGCCATTGCCCCCGCATACAGCAGCCTGTCGAAGCTGGTCAGCGCCATGGGTGCCACCACCGATGTGTCGCAAGACGCCGAACTGCGTTGCCTCGCCACCGCCGTCTATTTCGAATCGCGCGGTGAACCGCTTGAGGGCCAGCTTGCTGTCGCTCAGGCGATCGTCAATCGCGTTGAATCGGGCCGCTATGCCAACAGCATCTGCGGCGTCGTCAAACAGCGCGGCCAGTTCAGCTTTGATCACAGCCGCATCCCGACCGCGGGCCGTGACTGGCAGACGGCCCAGGGCGTTGCCCGTGTTGCCGCCGACGACATGTGGCACGAAGTGGCGCCGCGCGCCGTGTCGTTCCACGCTGCGCGCTTGTCGCCGGGCTGGCGCGGCAAGACCCGGATTGCCCAGATCGGCAACCACGTCTTCTATCGTTGAGCATCGCCCGGCGAGCGCCGGGTTGATGTTTTCTATCTGTTCCGCCTAAACTGGCGGCCATGACCGAACTCGCCAGCCTGCCGCCGCTCACCGCGATTGATGTCGTGCGCGGGGTCTCGCGGTTGTTGCTGCGCTGGGGCGTCGCGCCGATGGCCGAGGTGCCGATCGGCTGCGGCCGCCGCGCCGACATCATGGGAATCGACGCCGCCGGGCGCCTGACGATCATCGAGATCAAGGTATCGCTGGCCGATCTGCGCGGTGATCGCAAATGGCCGGATTATCTGGCGCATTGTGACCGCTTCTATTGGGCGGTGCCGGCCGGGTTCGGCCTGTCACCCTTTGACAGCGATGATCTGGCGCCGGATCGCACCGGGTTGCTGATTGCCGACCGCTTCGATGCCGAAGAAGTGCGGCCAGCGCCGTGGCAGCCGCTGGGCACGCCTTTGGCCCCCGCGCGCCGCAAGGCCGAAACCTTGGCCTTCGCACGCCGTGCTGCCCACCGCGCGCTGGGCTTTGTCGATCCTGAAGCCGGCCGAATGGCGATCGATTGATTGGGGTCTGGGGCCACCGGCCCCAGCCGCCGGAGGCACAACTACCGCACCGGCCCCCCACCACGCACAGCGAACAGCAGCAGCCAGCCGACCCCGAGCATGCCGAGGATCGGCGTCAAACCGATCGCCTGGGTACCGCCCATCCGCGTTGCGGCTTCGATCAGCAATGGCCCCAGCCACATCGTGGCGGCGCCCGACAGCACATAAAGGCCGAAGAACACCCCCAGTTGATCCGGCGGCGCGACGCGGGTGAGCATGGTGCGTGACGAGGCATAGGCGGCCGTCACGGTGATGGCGATCAGGCAGCCGAGCCCCAGGAACACCAGTTCGGGAAGCGTCGTGAACATCGGGCCATTCCACAGCGGCTCGCCGTGCCAGGGCTGATACATGATGCGGTCCTTTGCCATGCCGAGCGCCAGCCCTTCGATGATGATCAACAAGCCGAGCTCGAGCTTCAACGACGTCTTGGGGCCGACAACATCATCGAGCCGGCCGGCGAGCAACCCGCCGGCGACTGCGGCGATCGACAGCACAATCCCATAGGCGAGCATTTCGAGCGTCGCCCAGCCCATCGCACCGGCGGCGAACAGGCCCGAAAAAACCAGAATCGCCGTCAGCCCATCGGTGAAGATCATCCGGGCGAGCAGATAGGTGAGGACGTTGCGGTGGCCGCGCGCGCCGCGCACCAGCGCCGCGAGATCGCCTGCTCCGGCGCGCACCGCCTGCGGTAGTGACAGCGCCGTGCGCGCCATATCGGGCACCTTCAGGAACAGCGGAATGCTGAACAGCGCCATGACGCCCGCCACCAGCAGCGTGGTGATGCGATCAGGCTCCCCCAGCGCCGGATCGAGGCCGAGCAGCGGCGCTGGTGGCAGCCAGCTCCAATCGACCTTGCCCGGCAAAGCGAACGCGACCAGCACGCCGATCAGCATCAGCACCGACATGGCGTTGCCGCCGGCCAGCGCAAGGCCCGAGGCGCGCGCCGCCCCGGCGATGCCGGCGGCCGGCACCAGCAGCGCATTGTGAAGCATCTCGTGATAGGCAAAGGCGACACCCATGGCGGCAAAGATCGTCGCGACGATTGCCGGAGACAGGCCGCCGCCGCCGGTCGCCGAACCAGGCGGCGTGAACCACAGCGCCACCGTCATCGCCACCATCAGGCTGAGCAGCGCCGCCAGCCACGGCTTCCTTGGCCCCAGCCGATCGATGGTGGCGCCAAGGAGGGGGGCCGTGAGCATGACGATCCAGCCGCCCCATTTGTTGGCGCCGGCGACCAGCGTTTGCCCCGCCACCGGATCGCCGATGACGCGGGTGACATAATAGGGCGTGAAGATGTAGATGGTGATCAGGATGACGAACGGATCGCGCGCCGCCTGCGCCAGCGCCCAGGCCTCGGCGGCCCAGCGGCGCGGCGCCGGCAGGGCAGCGGGCGCAACAGCAGCAATCGGCGTGATGGCCTGATCCTTCCCCGGTTGAAACCCGGTCACTTGTGGACCAGTTGCTGCTATCATCGCCAAAAGCGTGCCCTTGGCAATCGGCCATCGGCACAGGAACAAGCACGGAGTTGCAATGCCTGCCCTCAATCCTGTCGTCGCCGCGGTTACGGCGCGTATCATCGAACGCTCAGCCAAGTCACGGGCGCGCTACCTCGATTTCATCGCGCGTGAGGGCGAGGCCGGGGCGGCGCGCGGCAACCTAAGTTGCGGCAACCTCGCGCACGGCTTTGCCGCCGCAGGCGACGACAAGGCGGCGATCCGCGCCAATCGCGCCATGAACATCGGCATCGTGACGGCCTTCAACGACATGCTGTCGGCGCACCAGCCCTATGGCCGCTACCCCGAACAGATCAAATTGTTCGCGCGCGAAGCGGGTGCCACGGCGCAAGTGGCCGGCGGTGTGCCGGCGATGTGCGATGGCGTGACGCAAGGCCAGCCGGGTATGGACCTGTCGCTCGGCAGCCGGGACAATATCGCCATGGGCACCGCCGTCGCGTTGAGCCATGCGATGTTCGAAGGCGTCGCGCTGCTCGGCATTTGCGACAAGATCGTTCCTGGCCTGCTCATTGGCGCGCTGCGCTTCGGTCATTTGCCGGCGGTGTTCGTGCCGGCCGGCCCGATGCCGTCGGGCCTCGCCAACAAGGAAAAGCAGCGCGTCCGCCAGCTCTACGCCGAAGGCAAGGCGACCCGCGAGGAGCTGCTCGATGCCGAGGCTGCCTCCTATCATGGCGCGGGCACCTGCACCTTTTACGGCACCGCCAATTCCAACCAGATGCTGCTCGAGATGATGGGGCTGCAACTGCCCGGATCGAGCTTCGTCAACCCCGGCAATGCGCTGCGCAACGGCCTGACCCGCGCTGCCATCCACCGGCTGGTGGCGATCGGCAATGGCAGCGATGATCCGCGTCCGCTGGGCCGCATCGTCGATGAAAAGGCCATCGTCAACGCCATTATCGGGCTGCTCGCGACCGGCGGCTCGACCAACCACGCCATCCATCTGCCCGCCATCGCGCGCGCTGCCGGCATCCAGATCGACTGGGAGGATTTCGATCGCCTGTCGAGCGTCGTGCCGCTGATCGCCCGCGTCTATCCCGGCGGTTCTGCCGATGTGAACGCCTTCCACGCGGCTGGCGGCATGGCGTTTGTCATCAAGGAACTGCTCGGCGCCGGGCTGGCGCATGGCGATATCGCCACCATCGGCAGCAGCTTTGCCGACTGGACCACCGAGCCGGTGAAGGCGGCAGATGCGGTTGTCTGGGCGCCCGGCCCTGCGGCAAGCCGTGATCCGTCCGTGCTCAGCCCCGTCGCGACGCCGTTCGGCGCCGAT
>JAAFIT010000020.1 GCA_013298745.1 Sphingomonadales bacterium | reverse complement strand
GCAGCTTGCCGGGTGCGAGCCGGAGCGGATGGCCGAAGCCGCCAAGCTCAACGAAGGCCTGGGCGCGGCGATCATCGACATCAATATGGGCTGCCCGGTGAAGAAGGTCGTCAACGGCCATGCCGGATCGGCGCTGATGCGTGAGCCGGACCTGGCGCGCCGCATCATCGAGGCGACGGTCAAGGCCGTAAAGGTACCGGTGACGCTGAAGATGCGCATGGGATGGGATCATGCCAGCCTGAACGCGCCGGAACTGGCGCGCGTTGCCGAGGATTTGGGGATCCAGTTGATCACCGTGCATGGCCGCACGCGCTGCCAACTGTACTCGGGCACGGCAGACTGGGCCTTTGTCCGCAAGGTCAAGGAGGCCGTGAAGCTGCCGGTGATCGTCAATGGCGATATCTGCTCGATCGCCGATGCCGAAATGGCGCTCGATCAGTCCGGCGCCGATGGGGTGATGATCGGCCGCGGCGCCTATGGCAAGCCGTGGCTGATCGCGCAGGTGATGGCCGCGCTGACCAGGCGGCCGGTGCCGGCGGATCCAACGCTGGCGCAGCAGCATGCCCTGGTCCGCGAACATTATGCCATGATGATCGATCTTTATGGCAGCGTCATCGGCGTCAATCTGGCACGAAAACATCTTGGCTGGTACACCAAGGGGCTGCATGAATCCGGACACTTCCGTAACCAGGTCAATCAGTTGGCCGATCCGGTTGATGTGATTTCGATGGTTGATCGCTTCTATGCCGAACGGATGCAGGCCGAGGCTCTGGCGGCCTGATGGCCGGGCCGGCCGATCTGCTTGCAGGGCTTGCGGTGCCGGCCGTGCTGGTTGACCCGGAGGGTCGACCGGTGATCGCCAACATTGCTGCCGAGACCTTTCTCAATGCCAGTCAGGCAGCGCTTGCCGAGCGTGGCTGGGCGGCGGCATTCGGCAAGAACAGCGCCGTCGAAGGGCTGTTGCGGCGGGCGCTTTCGGAAGGGGGTGGCTGCGCGGCCTATGACATGTCGCTGCACTTCCCGGCCGGACGCACTGTTCGCGCCGATGTGCTGGTCGCGCCGGTGGGTGACTCGCTGGAATGGATGACCGTTGCCTTCCAGACCCGCTCCGTTGCCATGCTGGTCGATCGCAAGGTGCAGCATCAGGGGGCGGCGCGATCGGCCGTGGGTGTTGCCGCGATGCTGGCGCACGAGATCAAGAACCCGCTGTCGGGCATTCGCGGTGCCGCGCAATTGCTGGCAACTGGCGCCGATGCGAATGGACGCGAATTGACGGATCTGATCGTCGCCGAGGTCGATCGCATCGCCAAGCTCGTCGATCGCATGGAGAGCTTTACCGATACACGGCCGCAGCGGCTGCGCCCTGAAAACATTCATGAGGTTCTGGGCCATGTCCGCAAGCTGGCGATGCAGGGCTTTGGCGCCGGCATCACCATCCGCGAGCGCTATGATCCGTCCTTGCCACCCGTGGCCGCCAATCGCGATTCCTTGGTCCAGGTGTTTTTGAATTTGTTGAAGAATGCTGTCGAAGCGGTTGATGATAATGGACAAGTTGTGATCACAACGGCGTTTCGCGCCGGATTGAAGGTTCGTCCTGAAGGGGGCGGCCCCGCCATTTCACTGCCGATCGAGGTGCGGGTCATCGACAGCGGCCCCGGTGTCGATCCTGATCTGGCAGACCATGTCTTTGAACCCTTTGTCACTACAAAGCGCGGCGGTTCGGGCCTTGGTCTTGCGCTGGTCGCCAAGATCGTCGCGGATCATGGCGGTGTGGTTGAATATGAGCGCTCGGGTGATCCGGAGCGCACGGTCTTTCGGGTCTTGTTGCCAGTGGCCGGCGCATGACCGCCACTGTCATTGTCGCTGATGACGATGCGGCCATCCGCACCGTCGTCCGCCAGGCGCTGGTCCGTGCCGGCTATGAGGTGCGGTTGACCGAAACCGCCGCTGGCTTGGTCAAACTGGTCAGTGACGGCGTTGGCGATGTCGTGATCAGCGATGTCATCCTGCCCGATGGCAATGGCCTCGAAACGATACCGACACTGCTGGCACTCCGCCCTGGGCTGCGGATCATTGTGATGAGCGCCCAGAACACGTTGTCGACAGCGGTGCGTGCGACCGAAAATGGTGCCTTTGACTATCTCCCAAAACCTTTTGATCTCAACGAACTGATACAGTCTGTTGCCTCTGCACTTGAGGGAATGGGTGAGGCCGAAGTGGCCGAGTTCGGCAGCGACGATTCCGCGCTGATCGGCCGCTCCCCTGCCATGCAGGACGTCTATCGCATCGTTGCGCGCGTGGTGCCCAATGATCTGACCGTGATGATTCTGGGTGAAAGCGGGACGGGCAAGGAGCTGGTGGCACGCGCCATTCACGATATGGGACCACGCGCTGCTCGGCCCTTCATCGCGCTGAATATGGCGGCGATCCCGCGCGAATTGATTGAAAGCGAGCTGTTCGGCCATGAACGCGGCGCCTTTACCGGGGCGGCGGCGCGCGCCTCGGGCAAGTTCGAACAGGCGCAAGGTGGCACGCTGTTTCTCGATGAAATCGGCGATATGCCGATCGATGCCCAGACGCGGCTGCTGCGGGTCTTGCAGACCGGTGAATTCACGGCGGTGGGCGGCACGCGCAGCCAGCGCGCCGATGTGCGGATCGTCTCGGCGACGAACCAGGACCTTGTCGGCTTGATCGAAGCCGGACGGTTCCGCGAGGATCTCTATTACCGTCTGAATGTCGTGCCGCTGCCGCTGCCGCCGCTACGAGCGCGAAGCGAAGATATTCCCGCGTTGGCGCGGCGCTTTCTCGATACGGCGGCGAGCGAAGGCCTACCGCGCAAAACGCTCGATCGTCATGCCGTGGAAGCGTTGCGACGCCACAGCTGGCCCGGCAATGTGCGCGAGCTGGAAAATCTGATGCGGCGCCTGGCCGTTCTCGAGCGTGGTGACATCATTACGGCTGCGGCGGTGCAGGCGGGATTGGGGACCCGCGCGGCGCCTGCCAGCCTGGCGCCGGCGGCGACATTGGCGGATGCTGCGGCAGCGCATATCGCCGCCTATTTCCAGGGTTTCGGCGGCAATTTGCCACCCGATGGCGTGTATGATCGGCTGCTCGCCGAGGTCGAAAGGCCACTGATCTTGGCTTGTCTTGATGCCACAGGTGGTAATCAACTAAAGGCGGCCAAGCTGCTTGGCATCAATCGCAACACATTGCGGCGCAAGCTCAATGACCTTGGGCTCGAGCCGCAGCCGGCGCGGCGGAGCTGAATCTGCCGCGATCGCTACGAGCTGTCGCAACCGCGCAACGCCTGTGTTCCTTTGGTCACGCTTTTGGCTTACAGTCCGAGGCGGATGACCGATTCCTTCATTCCTGTCGTCGTCAGCGACGCTGAACCCACTGGCGCCAAGCAGCGTCTTGGGCGCAATCCCGGTCGTCGGTTGCGCGCGCGGTTGCGTCGCTTTGTTCAGCGTAACGAAATTTACTCGCGACTCGAAATTGCCGCTGCGATCGCCACCATCGTCCTGGGTTGGTCGAGCTACGCCCTGCTTGCCGGTGGCGCCGCACCTGCCAATGGGGTGTCGCCGCCGCTGGTGACATTGTTGCTCGTCGCCAATCTGTTGCCGCTGATGTTGCTGGTTGTGCTGATCGCGCGGCGCGTGGCGATCTTGCTCGCCAATCGGCGCAAGGGGCTGGCTGGGTCCCGGCTGCATGTCCGCATGGTGGCGTTGTTTGCCGGTATCGCGGCGGTGCCAACCATCCTCGTTGTCGTCTTTGCATCGTTGTTGTTCCAGTTCGGGGTGCAGTTCTGGTTCTCGGACCGGGTCAAGACCGTGCTCGACGGCTCGAACCAGGTTGCGCAGGCCTATGTCGAGGAGAACCGGCAGCGTGTCGCCGATGATATTGTGGCCATGGCAATCGACATGGAGAATTATGCCCAGGATTTCGGGTTGGGCACGGTATCATTCGGGGAAGGGTTGCGCTTGCAGGTCGCGGCGCGCAATTTGTCCGAAGCCGCGATTGTCGGCCGTGATCGGTCCGGAAAGCTGACGCCGATTGCCAGCAGCGGCATCAAGCCTGCTGATGTCATTGCCCGTTTGAGCCTGATCGACCTCGACAAGGCGCGGGTCGGGGCGGCAACAGTGGTGGCGCAAGGCACTGACCGGGTTGAGTCGGTGGTCGCAACCTCGCCGACCGCGGAGCGTTACATCTATGTCAGCCGCAAGGTCGATCCAGCGGTGCTGGCGCGGGCGGATCAGGCGGCGCAAGCGCTGGGTGAGTATCGCGCGCTGATCGAACGATCGCGGTTGATGCAGTTGCGCTTCAATCTGGTGCTGATGGGTGTGTCGTTGCTGACACTCGCTGTGGCGATCTGGATGGCGCTGTGGTTGGCAAACCGGCTAGTGGCGCCAATTGCGCGGCTCGCTGAGGCCGCCGAACGCGTCGGCGCCGGAGATCTTGATGCACGCGTGCCGGTACGCGGCTCGACCGACGAAATCGGCACGCTGGAACGCGCCTTCAATCGCATGACGAGCGAGTTGAAGACTCAGCAACGCGCCCTGATTGGTGCCAATCAACAACTCGATGCCCGTCGCCAGTTTACCGAAGCCGTTTTGTCGGGTGTTTCCGCCGGGGTCCTGTCGATTGCACCCTCCGGCGAAATTCGGGCAGCGAACCGGTCGGCGGCGTTACTGCTCGAAAGTTCGGAATCGATGCTGACCGGACAGCAACTCAGCGAAGCGCTGCCGGAGCTCGCGACCCTGCTCGCCGAAGCCCAGATCAGCGGTGCGGCGGCCGGCCAGGTGCGGATTGCCCGCGGTGACGATCTGCAGACGCTTTCGGTCCGCATTGCGGCGGAGAGCGGGTTAAGCGGTGGCGGTGGTGGCTATGTGCTGACGTTCGATGACATTTCGGCGCAGTTGGCTGACCAGCGTCGCGCCGCCTGGGCTGATGTGGCGCGCCGCATCGCACATGAGATCAAGAACCCGCTGACGCCGATCCAGCTTGCAGCCGAACGCTTGCAGCGCAAATTTGGTCGTCAGATCAATGATGACTCCGAAACCTTTGGGGTGTTGACGGCGACAATCGTCCGCCAGGTCGGCGATCTGCGTCGCATGGTGGATGAGTTTTCGGATTTTGCCCGGCTGCCGCGTCCGGTTCTGGCGCCGGAAAGCCTCGACACGATCATCCGCGATACGCTGGTCCTGCAGGAAATGGCGTTTCCCGATATTGCCTTTGTCGTCGAAGGCGCCACCGAAACGCCGCTGGTGTGCGATCGCCAGCAGATGACCCGCGCGTTGACGAATATCATCAAGAACGCCGGGGAATCGGTCTTGGCGCGAATCGAGCGCGATGCAGCATCGGGCATTGTGGCTGTGCCGGGCAGCATCACCATCACGATTGCCGATGCGCGCGAAACGGTGACGGTCACCGTGACCGACAATGGTATTGGCTTGCCGGCCGAAAGCCGTGATCGCCTGACCGAGCCTTATGTGACGACGCGCGCCCGTGGCACCGGCCTTGGTCTCGCCATCGTCCGCAAGATCATCGAGGATCATGGCGGCGCCTTGACGCTTGCGGACGCACCGACCGGATCGGGTGCCGCCATCAAGGTGCGCTTGAGCCGCGCGATGACCGCCGAAACCTCGGATATTGAGCAACTCCCCCTGCGACTGACAGCCTAGGACCGCATCTACCATGCCCATCGACATCCTGATCGTTGACGATGAAGCCGATATCCGGGCGGCGATATCGGGGATTCTTGGCGACGAAGGCTATGAAACCCGCGTCGCCCACGATAGCGACACGGCGCTCGCCGCCCTTGCCGAGCGCCGGCCATCGCTGATGGTGCTCGATGTCTGGCTGCAGGGGTCGCGGCTGGATGGCATCGAACTTCTCGACGAGGTCAAGCAGCGCGATCCGACCCTGCCGGTGGTGGTCATTTCCGGCCATGGCAACATCGAAACCGCGGTCGCGGCCATCAAGCGCGGCGCCTATGATTTCATCGAAAAGCCGTTCCGCGCCGAACAATTGCTGCTTGTCGTTCAGCGCGCCACCGAAACCGAGCGGTTGAAGCGCGAATATGAAGCATTGAAGGAACGGATTGGCTTCGAAACCGAATTGACCGGATCGAGCCCGCAGATCAACGCCGTGCGCGCCGCGCTGAAGCGGGTCGCCGCAACGGGCAGCCGCGTGCTGATTACCGGCGCTGCCGGCGCCGGCAAGGAAGTGGCGGGGCGCCTGTTGCATCAATGGAGCCCGCGAGCGGGTTCGCCGTTCGTCGTGGTCAGTGCCGCACGGATGACGCCCGAACGCGTTGAAGAGGCGCTGTTCGGGGTCGAGGAAAATGGTCATCTGGTTCGCTCCGGCCTGTTCGAACAGGCGCATGGCGGCACCATGTTCCTCGACGATGTCGCCGACATGCCGATGCCGACTCAGGCCAAGATCCTGCGTGTCCTGACCGAGCAGGTGTTTCAGCGGGTTGGCGGGTCACGCTGGGTGCGCGTCGATGTGCGGGTCATCAGTGCGACATCGCGTGATCTGATCGCCGAGATTGCCGCCGGCCGCTTCCGTGAGGATTTATACTATCGGCTCAATGTTGTCCCGGTGCGGCTGCCGTCGCTGGCGGAGCGCCGCGAGGATGTTGCCGAGCTCGTGCACTATTTCATCGCGCGTTATGCGGCTGAACGCCGGGTATCGGCGCCGCGACTGACCGAAGACGCCATCGCGGCGCTGCAAACCTATGATTGGCCGGGCAATGTCCGCCAGTTGCGCAATGTCGTCGAGCGCACGATGATCCTGGCACCAGGCGATGGCAGCGGCAGCATCGACATTTCGATGCTGCCATCCGAAGTCACCGCCGAGCCATCACGCCTGGTACCGGGCCAGGCGGCCAAATCGATCATGGGAACGCCGCTCCGCGAAGCCCGTGAAGCCTTTGAACGTGAATATCTGCGCGCCCAGATCCGGCGTTTTTCGGGCAATATCTCGCGCACGGCGGCCTTCATCGGCATGGAACGCTCGGCATTGCATCGCAAGTTGAAGGCGCTCGGGCTTTCCGATGACGTCGGTGACGAGGCCGGCGGCGACGAATGACGCCGAGGCGGCGCAAACGGGATTGAGAAACACCGGCGCGCACCCTATCTTGGGCGCAGCGGTGCCGGGATGGCGCTGCTGCCGGCGCCGGGCAACGAGGCGGACACCGTTCTCGGATACGGTGAAATGACCAGGAAACTTCATACCATGGCCGACAAACCCAACAGCCTCCAGGATGTGTTCCTCAATGCCGTGCGCAAGACGAAGACGCCGGTGACGATGTTCCTTGTGAATGGCGTCAAATTGCAGGGCATCATCACCTGGTTCGACAATTTTTCGGTGCTGCTGCGCCGCGATGGCCATTCTCAGCTTGTCTATAAGCACGCCATTTCGACGGTTATGCCGGCATCGCCCGTGCCGATGTTCGAAGCGGAAGGCGACGACGATTGAGCGTTCCCGCAACGGGATTTGAAACATGGGATGAAAGCCGCGGGGTGCGCTTTGGCGCGCCGGCGGTCGTCGTGCTGCCGGTCCGCGAAGGCAAGGGCGCCGCGCCTTCACTGCGCGCGCCCGAAGCGCGACTGGCGGAAGCCGAAGGTCTCGCCAAGGCGATCGCCCTTGATGTCGTCCACTCCGAAATCATCAAGTTGCGCACGACCAGCGCGTCGAGCCTGTTCGGCAAGGGTCAGATCGAACGTGTGGCCGCCGCCGTTGCGGCGCATGGCGCGGAAGTGGTCATCATCGACGGTGCTGTCACGCCCATTCAGCAGCGCAACCTCGAGCGTGACCTGAAGGCCAAGGTGATCGATCGCACCGGGCTCATCCTTGAAATCTTCGGCGAACGCGCATCGACCCGCGAAGGCACGTTGCAGGTCGAACTCGCGCATCTGCAATATCAGGCCAGCCGGCTGGTGCGCTCCTGGACCCACCTTGAACGGCAGCGCGGGGGCTTCGGCTTTCTCGGCGGTCCTGGTGAAAGCCAGATCGAGGCCGACAGGCGGTTGATCCGCGACCGGATCGTGCGGCTGAAGACCGAGCTTGAGGATGTTCGCCGCACACGCGGGCTGCACCGCCGCCAGCGCCAGAAGGCGCCATGGCCAGTCGTGGCGCTCGTCGGTTATACCAACGCCGGAAAATCGACGTTGTTCAACCGGTTGACCGGCGCCGAAGTGCGCGCCGAGGACTTGCTGTTCGCGACGCTTGATCCCACCATGCGGGCCATCAAGCTGCCGGGGCATGACAAGGTGGTGCTGTCCGACACGGTTGGTTTCGTGTCTGACCTGCCGACGCAGTTGGTGGCGGCGTTCCGTGCGACACTCGAAGAGGTCATCGAAGCCGATCTCATCGTCCATGTCCGCGATATCTCGCACCCCGATAGCGACGCGCAGGCACAGGATGTCGCCAATGTGCTGAGCGGGCTTGGCCTTGCCGATGAACTGAAGCGCGTGCCCATGCTGACCGTCTACAACAAGGTCGATGCGATGGACCCGGACGCGCGGGCAGCGCTCGCCGAGCGCGCTGGAGAGGATGCCGTAGCGGTTTCAGCGCTGACCGGCGAGGGGATCGAAGCGCTGCGCGACCAGATGGACATCCTTTTGCGCGCCGGATCCCATATTCATGACATCCGCCTCGCCAGCAGCGATGGTCGCCGCATGGCCTGGCTGCACGAGCATGGCGACGTCATCGCACAAACCTATGATAGCGATGGCGTGGCATTGCAGGTGCGGCTGAGCGACGTCGACCATGCGCGCTTTGCGGCGCTCTAAAAGGCCTCGCCGAGCGAAAGATAGAGCGCCTGGCTGTTGCGGCCGACGGCGCCATCGACACGGACGTTGACGCGATATTCGCTCGAGACTTCGAAGCGCACGCCGCCGCCGGCGGCCGGCAACAGGGTTGAGTCTCCGATGTCGCCAAGGCTGGGCGCCACGCCGCCAAGACCGGCGAAGGCGACCACGCCCCAGCGGCCACCGAGATGCCGGCGCCACTCGGTCTGGACAGCCCAACTGGCGCGATCGCGGAACTGGCCATTGGGATACCCACGCAAATTGGCCGAGCTGCCAAACAGGCACAGATCGAAGAATGGCGCGTCGGTGCTGGCCGCACATAGCGAACCGCGAAAGCCGACCACAGTCTTGTCGTCGACATCGACGTAGTGATTGATGGTCAGATTGGCCTTGTTGTAATCGGCGCTGCTGCCGAGCGCAGTAAGCGAGAACAGCCACTGACCGTTGATCTTGGTGCCGCTGCGCGGATTGAGGCTGCCGTCGGTATGGTCAAAATTCACCACCGGACCAATGGCGACGATGTGGCGTTCCTCCTCGATGTCCGAAATGTCGAAGTCTGGTGGCACCGATTCCGGGTCGCGCACCACGGTCTGCATGTCGAGATAGCGCAGGCGCGGGCCGACAAACAGATTGTTCGCGACGCGCATCGTCGCCTGCCCCTGAAACAGCAGCGGCGTCTGGGTGATGCCGATGCTTTCGTTCGTTTGTCCTGCCTCGCTGCCGACTCCAAAGAACTGGGTGTTGAACTGGCCATAGGCGGCGGTGATATCGACGCGGTAACGATTGCCGCCCAGCGTCATGCTGTGCTGGCCACCGACGCCCCAGCTGCCGTTCGACGAGGCGAGCCCGGCGACACCGGTCGTCCACGGCCGTTCGGAGCCGCGTGGCGAATAGAACCACACAGCGCCAATGGCGAGACCTGCGCCGATCTGTGGTCCGGCGAGCGGCACCGGCACGATCAGGCGGCTGGTCGCGCGCGCGGCGAGTGCAGCCTTCTCGACGATCGGATCAAGCTCGTCATCGGTCGGGTCGGCGTGCAGCGGTGCCAACGGCAGCATCGCGATCAGCAACGCCGGGCCAACGCTGACCGCGCGCTTCACCGGCCTTTGACCTTCGCTTTGAAAACGCTGGGCCGCGGCGGGAGTGGCTTGGCGGGCGGTGCTGGCGCCTTGGGGACAACTGGCTTCAGCGTCGCGCCCGATGCCAGCTTGGCCAGGGTCGTCGCCAGTTGCAGCGCGCCCTTCAATCGTGGGTGGTCGCTCGCCCAGTCAGCGGCGATGAACAGCTTGTTGTCGGGCCGCATTTTCGCGCGCGGGCCGAGGCGTTCAAGCCAGGCGAGCAGGCCTTCTGGGTTGGCGAAACTGTCGTTCTGGAAGGTGATAAGGCCGCCCTTCGGCCCGGCTTCGAGCTTGGCAACACCTGCGCCGAGGCAGGCGAGCTTGATTTCGATGATGGCGAGCAGATTGGAGGCTTCGAGTGGCAGTGGCCCGAAGCGATCGATCATCTCGGCGGCAAAGCCATCGATATCCTGGCGGCCCTGCATCTCGTTGAGGCGGCGATAGAGCGCCATGCGGACGTTGAGATCCGGCACATAATCCTCGGGGATGAGGATCGGCACTTCGGCGGTGATTTGCGGTGAGAAGGCTTCGGCGGGCGGCTTCACGCCCTTTGCCGTCGCCTGGGCCTCGAGGATCGCTTCTTCGAGCATCGATTGGTAAAGCTCGAAGCCGATCTCCTTGATATGCCCCGATTGTTCGTCGCCGAGCAGATTGCCGGCGCCGCGCTGATCGAGATCATGGCTGGCAAGCTGGAAACCGGCGCCGAGCGTGTCGAGCGCTGACAGCACTTGCAGGCGTTTCTCGGCGCCTTCGGTGATGCTTTGATCGGCCGGTGTCGTCAGATAGGCATATGCACGGGTCTTGGCGCGCCCGACGCGGCCGCGAATCTGGTAAAGCTGGGCAAGGCCGAAGCGATCCGCCCGGTGGACGATCAGCGTGTTGGCGGATGGGATATCGAGCCCCGATTCGATGATCGTGGTGGACAGCAGCACGTCATAGCGCTTGTCGTAAAAGGCACTCATGCGCTCTTCGACTTCGGTTGGCGACATCTGGCCGTGCGCCGTCACCGGCTTCACTTCCGGCACCTGTTCGCGGATGAACTGCTCGATATCGGCGAGGTCGGCGATGCGTGGCACAACGAAGAAACTCTGCCCGCCGCGATAATGTTCGCGCAGCAACGCCTCGCGCAGCACGACCTCGTCGAACGGCATGACATAGGTGCGCACGGCGAGGCGATCGACCGGCGGGGTGGCGATGATCGACATTTCCCTAAGGCCCGTCAGCGCCATCTGCAGCGTGCGCGGGATCGGCGTGGCAGTGAGAGTCAGCACATGGACATCGGCCTTGAGCGCCTTCAGCCGTTCCTTGTGGACGACGCCGAAGCGCTGTTCCTCATCGACGATCACCAGCCCGAGCCGCTTGAATTCGACCGATTTGGCGAGGATGGCGTGGGTGCCGACAACGATATCAACGGTGCCATCGCCGAGCCCTTCGCGCGTCGCCTTGGCATCATTGGTGGTGACAAGGCGCGACAAGTGCCGGACCTCGATCGGCAGCCCGGCAAAACGCTCGGTAAAGCCGGCGAAGTGCTGGCGGGCGAGGAGGGTCGTCGGGCACACCACCGCCACCTGCATCCCGGAAAGTGCGGCGGCATAGGCAGCACGCAGCGCGACTTCGGTCTTGCCGAAGCCGACATCGCCGCAGACGAGGCGGTCCATCGGGCGGCCCGAGGCAAGATCGCCGAGCACATCGTCGATGGCGCGCAACTGGTCGTCGGTTTCGACATAGGGAAATTTGTCGGCAAAGGCGGCATAGCCATGGGGATCGACAATCGCCGGCTCGGCTTCGCGCAGGGCCCGCTCGGCCGCGGTCTTTAGTAATTCGCCGGCAATCTCGCGGATGCGATCCTTCATCCGCCCGCGGCGAGCCGCCCAGGCGACACCGCCCAGCTTGTCGAGCGCTATGCCTTCGCTTTCGCTGCCATAGCGGGAGAGGACATCGATGTTCTCGACCGGCACATAGAGCTTGCTGCCGCCGTCATAGCTCAGCGCAACGCAATCATGCGGCCGCCGGGCGATCTCGATGGCGACCAGTCCTTCATAGCGGCCGATGCCATGCTCGCGGTGAACCAGCAGGTCGCCCGGCGTCAGCATCGCCAGTTCGGCCATGAACGCATCGGCCTTGCGGGCCGAGCGCTTGCGCCGCACCAGCCGGTCGCCGAGCATGTCCTGTTCGGTCAGCACCAGCAGCGAAGATTTGGGCTCGACGCGGGTAAAGCCATGCTCCAGCGGCACGACGGTCAGCGCCACGGCCCCCTTGGCAGTCTTGCCGAGCGCTTCCTGCCAGCTATCGGCCTCGGCCATGCCGGTGATGCCTTCGTCGGCAAGCAGGCCCTTCAACCGCTCGCGGGCGCCGTTCGAATAGCTGGCCAGCACGATGCGGTCGCCTGCGCGCCGCCGTGTCTCGATATAATCCTTGATCGCGCCATAGACCGGTGTGCCGCCGGCAGCCTGGGCGATGCGTTCGGGAGCAAAATCGCGCGGCCCGTCGGCGTCGCAATCGATGGCATTGAGCGTGCCATCGGGCACGGCATGCGGGCTGGCGAGGTGAACGGCGCGCGCCTTGAGCAGCGCCGACCATTCGGCCGGCGCCAGATACAGCGCGTGCGCCGGCAGCGGCCGATAGCTGCCCTTCTTGCCCGACAGGGCAGCGGTGCGATTGTCATGATAATCGGCAATCGCGGCAAACCGGTCTTCTGCCGCCTTGTCGGCACCGGCCTCTCGGACGATCACCGCGTTGGGACCAAGATAATCGAACACTGTCCCGAGTTCGGGTTCGAACAGCGGCAGCCAATGTTCCATTCCCGCAAGCCTGCGGCCATCGCTGACTGCTTCATAAAGCGGGTCGCCTGTGGCGGCGGCGCCGAAGCGTTCGAGATAGCCAGTGCGGAAATTGCGGATGCGCGCTTCATCGAGCAGCACTTCGCTGACCGGGAGCAGGGTAAAGCCGTCGGCATTGCCGAGCGTCCGCTGCGTCGCCGGATCGAACTTGCGCAGCGTTTCGACTTCATCGCCGAAGAAATCGAGCCGCAGGGCGTGATCGAGCCCCGCTGGCATCAGATCGAGCAGCGATCCGCGCACCGCATACTCGCCGGCTTCCACCACCGTATCGACGCGGACAAAGCCGTTGGCGGCGAGTTTCTTCACCAATGCATCGCGGTCGGTGCGGGTGCCGGCGGTAATCCGCGCGGTCAGCGCCGCGACCCGCGCCGGCGGCAGGGTGCGCTGGGTGACGGCATTGATGGTTGTGACAACCAGCTGCGCGCCCTTGGGCGTCGCCTCCAGTGCCGAAAGGGCCGCAAGCCGCTCGGCTGCCACACGCAGCCCCGGCGAGGCGCGATCATAGGGCAGGCAATCCCAGGCGGGGAGAGTAATGACCTCGATTTCAGGCGCAAAATAGGTCGCCGCTTCGGCCAGCGCGCGTGCCGATGCATCGTCTGCCGCAATGAACACGGCGCGACCACTCGCAGCCCGCGCGGCGTCAGCCATCAGCCAGGGCAGAAACCCCGACGCACAACGCGCCAGCGTCAGCGGGATGGTGGCAGCAGCAAAGCGGCGGAGATCAATCACCGGTCAGCGCATCGCC
>JAAFIT010000002.1 GCA_013298745.1 Sphingomonadales bacterium | reverse complement strand
CCGCTCACGGGCGCCAACTGAAAGGCTGTCATAACCAGGGTGAAGCAACATCGGCGCAATCGGCCCGGCTTGGGCCTGGGAATTGAGATGATGCAACATCATCGCCTTAACCAGTCCGTTGCCCTGATAGCTCGTGGCCGCGCTCATATACTCGTCATACAAACCAAAGGCCCGTTCCAGACAGCTTTCGACCAGCGCCGCCTTGTCGGGAAAATAGTGATAAACGGCCCCTTTTGATGCGCCGACAGTCGCACCGATTTCGTCTAGCGAGACGCCGGCGATGCCGCGCTGGTTGAAAAGCCGCGACGCTGCGGCGATCAACTGCTCGGCCTTGGCATCAGAAGCAGCCTGGCGGTCGAACGCGTTGAAAGCACGCGGCCAAAGGGTCGGAAAGGCTGGTAATCGCGATTCGGGCGCCGCCACTCCGTGCAGCAGCAGCGCGTGCATCGCCTCGGCAGCGCGCCGTCGGTTCGCAGGTGCGTCGCGATGGGCCAGCCAAGCGGCGGAAAGCTGCGCCCATGACAGCATGCCGGCCAGGGCCTGAGCAACCAGTTCGGCATCGCAGGGCCGGAAACGCCGCTGATCGATGCCTGCGCGGATAATCGCGGTCAGCCTGTCGATCTGGCGCGCACGCAGGTCGAGGATCGTGCGCCGCTGCGGTTCCGGAAGCATATCATGGTCACTGAGCACCGCGTGCACCGGGCGATCATGCGCCAAC
Source organism: Sphingomonadales bacterium (assembly GCA_013298745.1). Classification (GTDB taxonomy): domain Bacteria; phylum Pseudomonadota; class Alphaproteobacteria; order Sphingomonadales; family Sphingomonadaceae; genus Sandarakinorhabdus. The sequence continues at coordinate 26,451 of JAAFIT010000002.1, read as the reverse complement.
CCGAGATCGATGAAACGCCGCAGACGTTCCCCGGCGTCTTCGCTGGCAGCTTCGGCTTCGGCCAGGTCCGCCAGTGCCGCTTCGCAGGTCTGGCGATAGCATTCGAACACCAGTTCGGTGCGGTCCGCGACGTAATAATAGAGTGCATTTCGCGACAGGCCGATGCGGGCGGCGATCTCGTTGAGGTTGATGGCGCCAGCACCCAGCGAATTGATCGCCTGCGCGGCCGCCGCGAGCAGAGCCGTGCGCCGTTCTTCATGCCGGAATGACCGGCGATTGCTTGCTGCCGTCGCGCCCATAACGGGCATGTAGAACAGCGCCGATTGGTCCGCAACGTTTGTCGAGATACTCTACTGTCGAAAAATCTTGACGCCTCGCATTTGGCGTGATGGAATGCAGGCCAACCCAAACGTCGAAGTTTGGGAACGGTCGGCAAGATCCGGCGTGTATGGGGGGAATGAAGATGCGTGTGTCCGGGACAAAGGCCTCATATCGCGTAATGGGCACTGCGATGGTGCTTGCGGTTGCGATGGGCGCAGCGGGTCAGGCAAGCGCCGCCGAAGCTGTAGAAGACGAGAACGAAATCATCGTCACGGCCCAGCGCCGTGCCCAGAGCGCCAATGATGTCGGCATCACCCTGACGGTGGCAAACGCCGAAGCGATTCGTGCGCAGCGTATCCAGGGCGTCTCCAACCTCCCGCAGCTCAGCCCCAATGTCGCGGTGAAAGAGAATATCCCTGGGCTGGTCCCGGTGATCACGATCCGCGGCGTCGGCCTCAACGATTTCAGCGCGACCAACAGCCCGAGCGCCGGTGTCTATGTCGATGACGTCTATCTCGGCTCGCTTGCGCTGATGGATTTCAACTTCTTTGATCTGGAACGGCTCGAGATCCTCAAGGGCCCGCAAGGCACGCTTTACGGCCGCAATGCCACGGCCGGCGCCATCAATGTGATTACAGCCCAACCAAAGCTCGGCGTCACTGAAGGGCGCGTCGCCGGAACCTTCGGCAACTATCTCACCGGCGAGATCGAAGGTGCCGTCAATGTGCCATTGGGCGACACGCTGGCGTTGCGCGTCGCCGCCAAGGGGATGTGGCAAGGCGACGGCTTTTTCTACGACACACAGCGCGACCGGAATCTTGGGCGCCGCGCCGATCTGCTCGGCCGCGCCCAGTTGCTGTGGCAACCTGACGATGTCTGGAAACTGTCGCTGAAGGTCGAAGGCCAGCACACACGGTCAGAGCTGGGGGCTCCGGAATTCTTCGGCGCCATTCGCGGCCCGTCGACCCCGGCCAACGTGGCCTGCCCCGGCGACCAGAGCTGTATCAACTTCCTCGGCTATAGTGACACCGATGGCGATCCGTTCCGCGGCGCCTGGTCTTATGATCCAATCTTTAATGCCAACAAGTACGCTGTCACCGGCCGCATCGAAGCCCGACTAGGGCAAGTGCAGCTGACGTCGATCACCAGCTACATCGATTTCGACCGCATTTGGGGCGTCGATACCGACGCCAGCCCGTTTGCCATCCTCGACTTCATCACAAAAGACAGTGTGAAGCAGTTCAGCCAGGAGCTCCGCGCTTCGCAATCGACCGATCAGTTCACCTGGATGGCCGGCGCGTCCTTCCTCAAGGATCATATCGTCACAAGCTATGACGGCAATCTGCCAGCGCTGCTCAACACCACCACCTTTACGTCGTCTGACCAGCGGACCGAAGCTTATGCTTTGTTCGCCGATGTCGAGTGGAAAATCGCCTCGACGCTGAGCCTGCTGGCTGGCGGACGCTATACCTATGAGAAGCGCAGCAATGTCGGCAGCACGATCGATCTGGTGTCGCTGCCACCGGCAAGCTTTCTGTCGTTTGCGCCGTTCGGCTCGCCCCCGGTCACGCTGGCCGCAGTGGATGCCGAGATCACCGACAATCAATGGTCGTGGAAGGCCGGCCTCAACTGGACACCGACGGAACAGACACTTGTCTACGGCAGCATTACGCGCGGCGTGAAGAGCGGCGGGTTCTTTGCCGGGGTTGCAACCAATTCCGGCCAGCTGGTGCCCTATAAGCCGGAATCGATCATCGCCTATGAAGTCGGCCTCAAGCAAAGCGTCCCCGATGCCGGGCTGAACTTCAACGGGTCGGTTTTCTATTACGACTATTCGGATGTGCAGACCTTCATCCGCGACACGGTCGGTAATTTGCCGATCCAGCGGCTCGGCAATGTCGAAGATGCCGAAATCTATGGCGCCGATCTGGACCTGAACTGGGCGGCAACCAGGAACTTCAATCTCAATGTCGGCATCGGCTTGCTCCACTCGCGGTTGGGAGCATTCGCCACATCGAGCGGCGATGTGCCGGCCGGCAATCGCCTTCCCGATGCGCCGAGCTTCAGCGCCAACGCCGGCGCGGCCTACACCATCGATCTCTCCGACAGTCTGGCGCTGCGGTTCCAGGCCGATGTGCGCTATTCGGGATATGCCTTCAAGGACGCGATTAACGATCCGATCATCGCAGCGGATGAGTTCTGGGTGGTCAATGGCCGCATAACGATGCTGAAAGACGACCGTTGGGACATCTCGGTCTGGGCAAAGAACCTCTTCGACGAGCGCTATGTCACGCAAGGCATCAACCAGAGCGCCCTTGGCAACGGCTTTCGCGTCTATGGCGCGCCGCGCACCTTCGGTGTCAGCGCCGCGCTTAACTTCCGTTGAGGGACGGTACGATGACGACACCCATCCACGGCATCGCACGGCCTGGCTATGAAGGCGTCGCTGCAGCCTTTGCAGCAAACTTCGTCGCACCTGGGGAAGCAGGCGCGGCGCTTGCGGTGATGGTTGATGGCGTGATGGTCGTCGATCTTTGGGGTGGCCATCGCGACGCGAACCGGACGCTGCCCTGGGAGAGCGACACGCTGGCCAATGTCTGGTCGACGACGAAGGGCGTGACGGCGCTTTGCTTCGCGATGATCGCCGACCGCGGTTTGATCGATTACGACCGACCCGTTGCCGACTACTGGCCGGAATTCGCCGTCAACGGCAAAGGCGAGATCACCGTCGCTATGCTTTTGTCACATCAGGCTGGCCTGACCGGCTTTGTCGGGGAAGCGCGACCCGAGGATTATCATGATTTCGAAGCAGCGGCCGACCGGTTGGCGGCGCAGGCGCCGCTGTTTCCGCCGGGCTCCACGTCCGGCTATCACGCCATCAGCATCGGCCCGCTCGCCAACGGCCTGTTCCGCCGCGTCACCGGCCAGAGCTTGGGCGCGTTTGTCGCCGCAGAGTTCGTGCAGCAGCGAGGCCTCGAAATCGCCATCGGGCTGCCGGCGGCCTGGACCGACCGAGCGGCCGAAATGATTGCTCCGCCCGAACTCAGCAGCAGTGCCGCCGCTGACGGCGCATCGGCGCTGACACCAGCGCAGTTCGCGGCGCTGGCCAACCCGCCGGTCGATCCGCTCGCACCCAATACCGCCGCCTGGCGGGCTGCCGAGATTCCATCGGCCAATGGCTTTGCGACGGCACGGGCCTTGGCCAGCCTCTACGGCGCTCTTGCTCATGATCGCGTGTGTGGCGGTGTCCAGCTTATGGGAGGAGGCGCGCTCGAGGCCGCTATTCGGCTGCGCATCAAGGGAATAGACGCAGTGTTGCCCATCCCGGCGCGCTGGGGGGCGGGCTTTCTGCTCAACAGCGACAATGTCTATGGGCCGTCATCGGCCGCGTTCGGTCACAGCGGTTGGGGCGGCTCGTTCGCCATGGCCGATCCGGCCACTGGCGTCGGCATTGGTTATGTGATGAACCGCATGGGCACCGACATCATTGGCGACCCTCGCGACCAGTCGATCATCGCCGCAGTTTATGCGGCGCCAGCGGTTGCGGCGAGATTGGCCTGATCAAGACATTTGTTCCAGACCGGCGGTGGGAAATGCCGGGCTCGCTGTCGAATGCCTCGTTCCGGCTTGCCCATGACCCTGAGGGTCTCAAGGCAAAGTTCGATCAAAAGGCGACGGACGAATGACAAAGTGCTGCTTTTCAAGCAAACAGACATCGTGTGATCTTCGTCAGATGGCCAATAATGGCGGCCATGCGCAGGTCATAGGCTCAATTCACGATCCTAGCAGGGTCGCTCCACCAGGACAGTGTGTGTCGGTCATGTGCCGTAGTCCAGACACCTGACGGGGTGTAGCGCAACGCGCCGCTGCCGGACGCATTGCCGACACGTGCCAGAATGGCGAGGGATTTGGGATCGATCACGACAAACGTTTGGTTGGCAGTGGTGCGCAACCAGATTTTGCCGTCGCCGGTATCGATGTCACCCCATTTCAACGTATCATCGACCTTGACGCGGCCGGTGACAGCGCCGCTGGCGGGATCGACGCGTGCGACGGTGCCATCGCCCTGTTCTTGCACCCAGACACCGCCTTCGCCGGCAGCGAGGAAGCCTGGCGCCTTACCAAGCTTCGTCGTCGTGACGGCGGTGTTGGTGGCGGGATCGACCTTCTGCACCGTCTGGCTGCCGGCGCTGACCACCCAGAGCGCGCCTTCGCCGAACGCCAGATAGCAGCTGCCGGGCTCGACCTTTATCGACGCAATGACCTTGTTAGTGGCGGGATCGATCCGAGCAACGAGGCCGGTTTTGTCGCTGGCGACCCACACCGAGCCGGCGCCCGAGACGACGTTCATTTCACCATCGGGGCTGGCCAGGCCGGTGGCGATGACCGCGGTGCGCTTGGCCGTCTTGATGTCGATGCGGTTGACAGTCTTTTCCTTGCAGTCCGCGACCCACAGCGATCCTGCCGCGATGATCATGGCGCCGCATGGGTGGGTCATCGCGACTTCGGCGAGTTTGCCCGCCTTCGACCAGCGTTCGACGCGGCCCTTGTTGGTGGCCCACACCGAATCGCCATCGACGGCGAGGAAATCGGCAAAGCCCGGCACATCGATGACCGTCTCCACCGGTGCAGCGCTCGCCATTGCACTCACAGCCAAGCCCGCGGCAACAGCCATGACGGCCAAATGCGTCTTCATCTGGTTCCCAATCAACTGGAGGCTTGCGCGCGTTTGGCCTTCATCCGATCGATCAGCGGTTGGAACGGGAACACCCATTGTTCCTTGATCGACAGGCGTTTGCGCTCCCCCTGCCCGACAATTGTCGATTCGCCTTCCTTGTAGGTGCCGAAGATTCGATCGATCAGGATCAGTGAATTGCCATAGTTGCAGCGCGTGTCTTCATAGCTGAGCGCGGTATGATGCAGGCTGTGGTGGCGGATCGTCGTGAAGAAAAAGGAATACCAGATCGGCGGATTGGCGCGCACATTGGCATGGGCATAGATCGCCACGGTGCTGCCGACGCTGATCGCGGCAAACAGCGCCGCCTTGTCCCAATCGAACAGCGCGGTGACGCCAAGGCTGATCAGGAACAGCTCGATCGGATTGCCGACATAGCCCTTCATGGCGTTCAGTTGGGTGATGTGGTGGTGCGGCGCATGCGTCGCCCAGAACCAGCTGTTGTTATGCATCAGCCGGTGCATCCAATATTGGCCGAATTCGAAGATGAAAATGGCCATCGCCACCTGCACCAGGAACGGCAGCGCTGTGATCCAGGGCGTGGCGATGCCGAGTGCTTCCTTCGCCGCCAGAACCGGCGGTTCGCCCAGCGTCGTCGTCAACCAGTTGATCAGCGTGGCGCCGAGCGCAACGTAGAAGACGTCGGTGGCGAACTCGGTCCTGTTGAGGCGCCAGCCTTCGTGCCGCTCGGCAAAATATTCGAGCAACTGGACAAAGCCGAGGACGGCGAAGATCACGACCATCAGCAGCCACCAATGGTCGAGCCAGGCCTTGGGCACATTGGCCCAGAATAGCAGCACGGCGGCGACGGTGAGCGGTGGCAGCAGGTCGATTAGTTTTTGCTTCATGACACTCCCCTCGCGATGCTGTCCTAGGGCGATGGCAGCGCTGGTGCAGGTGGCCGAATGACGTAGATTAACACAATCCAGTGCGACAGATGAACATCGTCAGGCGCCGCGCGCAACAAAGGCGCGCCAGCCGCCCAGCGCGGTGATGTCCTCGGCGCCATCCAGCGCGCGCGGCTCGGCGACAAAGCCCTTCACCTGTGTGCCATCGGCCAGCATCACCGTGCCGATGGCGAGTGGCGGCGGCACATCCACGACGAAGCTGCCAAAGGCGGCGACATCGAGTTCATAGACTTCGACGGCGATGGGTGAACCGCCATCATCAACATGGACCAGCGCCGGCTTGGGCGGGGTGCTGTTGGCCATGGCATAGAGTTTGTAGGCCGGCGCCGTCTGCGTCGCGGCGACGAACTTCGCCTCGCGAGACGTCAGTTGCCAGTGCAACGGCATGTCCTTCAGATGCGCCCCGACAACGGCGAGCTTCACGGTCTGCATGCGACCCTCCAGGTCCAGGGGTGGGGGTGCGGCGAGGTTTGCCGCGTCGAGATAGGATTGCCCTGCATCGAGCAGGGCGCGATCGGTGCCAGCCGGCGCGATGAAGGTGATGCCGAAACCCGTGCCATTGTCGCGCGTTCCCGCCGGCACGGCGATCGCCGCCATGTCGAGCAGATTGACGAAATTGGTATAGGCGCCGAGAGCCGAATTGAGCGCGATCGGCGCGGCGCGCATCTCGGCGAGGCGATAGGTGGTGCCGGTGGTCGGCAGGCAGAGCAGGTCGATCCCCTCCCACATCGCGTCGGCGTATCGCCGCAGTTCGGCGAGGCGGTAGATGCCGTTGAACAGGTCGACGGCGCCGATGGCGAGGCCGGGGGTGACGACGTCGCGGACGACGGGGTCGAAATCGGCCGGGTCGGCGGCGATGACGGCGGCAAGCGCGGCGGTGCGCTCGGCAACCCAGGGGCCGCCGTAGAGGAGTTGCGCGGCTTCGTTGAGCGGCGCGATGTCGATGTGGACGAGGTCTGCGCCTTGTGCGGCGAGGGTCGCCAGCGCCTGGTTGAAATAGCGTTCGGATTCGAGATCGCCGAACCACAGGCGCTGGTGGGGGAGCGGCACGCCGATGCGGCGGGTGGCGCGCGGCACGTCTGGCAGGGCGCGGCTATAGGCGTCGGCGACATCGAAGCCGGCGACGACCCCATCGACCAGCGCGGCATCGGCAACGGTCGAGGTCAGCACGGTGACGCAGTCGAGCGTCTTGCAGGCCGGGATGACGCCGCTGTTGCTCCAGCGGCCTCGCGAGGGCTTGAGGCCAATGAGGTGGTTGAACGCCGCCGGCACGCGACCCGAGCCGGCGGTGTCGGTGCCCAGCGCAAAGGCAACCAGCCCGGCGGCGACAGCGACCGCCGAGCCAGAGCTTGAGCCGCCGCTGACATAAGCGAGATTATAGACGTTTCGCGGGGCGCCATGCGGGCTGCGGCTGCCGTTAAGGCCGGTGGCGAACTGATCGAGGTTGGTCTTGCCGATGCAGATGGCGCCGGCATCGAGCAGGCGCTGGACGACCGTCGCCGACGCCGCCGGGCGGAAGGCAAAGCTGGGGCACGCAGCCGTGGTATCGATGCCGACGACGTCGATGTTATCCTTGGCGGCAAAGGGTACGCCGGCAAGCGGCAGCACTTCGCCGGTCGCGACCCGCGCATCGACGGCGGCGGCGGCGGCGAGAAGCGCCGCGGCATCGAATCGCGATATCCAGGCTTGCGGCTGTACCGCATCATAAACCGCCAGCCGCGCCAGCACGTCGTTGATCACGGTCACAGCGGAGGTACGACCACTGCCGACAGCGGCAGCGATGGCGCTGGCATCAAGGCGGGCGAGCGACGTCATGACGCGCGCCGGAAGGCGAACATCGGCGCGCCAGGCTGGATGGCCTGCTTTTCGCTGACATAGACCGCTTCGATGATGCCCGCGGCGGGCGCTTCGACAGGAAACTCCATTTTCATCGCCTCGATTATCGCCAGATGCGTATCAGCGCCGACCTTTTCGCCGGGGGCAACCAGCATCTTCCAGATGACACCGCCGAAGGGGGCCTCGACGCATTCGCAACCTTCGGGGAGCGCAATCGCCGTATCCTCGGCGGCACCGGCGCCGCTTTCGGTCAGCGCTGCCACCCGGTCGAACTCGCCCTTGCGCTCCCAATCGGCGCGTTCCTCGTCGAACGCCGCCTGCCGCTGCTGCTGGAATGCGTCGATCGAAGCAGCATTGTCGGCAAGGAAGGCGCGGTAATCGGCGAGGCGAAACTCGGTCTCCTCGACGCGAATAGCACGTCGCCCCAGCGGAAAGTCGCGCCGCCATTCGGTCAGCTCGTCGTGGCTGACTGGGAAGAAGCGGATCTGGTCGAAAAAGCGCAGCAGCCACGGCTTGCCGTCGATGAAGGCATCGGTTTGCCGGTGGGTGTTCCAGACCTGGATGGTGCGTCCGAAAAGCTGATAGCCGCCCGGCCCTTCCATGCCATAGATGCACATATAGGCGCCGCCGATGCCCACGACATTGGGCGGGGTCCAGGTGCGCGCAGGGTTGTACTTTGTGGTGACCAGCCGGTGGCGCGGGTCGATCGGTGTGGCGACGGGTGCGCCGAGATAGACGTCGCCAAGGCCCATGACGAGATAGGTGGCGTTGAAGACGATGCCGTGGACGTCGTCGATGCTGTCCAGCCCGTTGATGCGGCGAATGAACTCGATGTTGTCGGGGCACCAGGGGGCGTCGTCGCGCACCGCCTCCTCATATTTGGCGATGGTCTGATAGATCGCCGGGTCTTTCCAGCTCAGCGGCAAATGGATGATCCGCGACGGGATGGTGAAATCTTCGAGGCCGCCGAGGCGTTCCTCGGCGTCGATCAGCGCTGCCAGTGCCTCTGTTTGCGTCAACGTCACGCCATCGAAATGCAATTGCAGCGAACGGATGCCGGGAACGATGTCGATGACGCCGGGGAGCGCCATGCGCTCCAGCTCGATCATCAGCGCGTGGATGCGGATGCGCAGTTCGAGATCGAGAACGATGGGACCGTACTCGACAAGGATGTTGCGGTCACCCTGTTGCCGATAGACGGTGCGCGGCCGACCAGCCGCAGCGGGGCGATCGGCGAGGATGGGCGAAAGGCCGGCGACACCTTGGGGTGCTGCCATGGTTTCGGCGGCAGGGGCGGCGCCTGCCAGCCAGTCAGCCTGAACGGACGCAGCGGCGGTGGCGGTGGCGGCGGTGACGACAGCAAACCGCACACTGTCACCGGCGGCGAGTTGCCCGACCTTCCACAGATCGGCGGCGATGACGGTGAAGGGGCAGACGAAACCGCCCAGCGACGGGCCGTCGGGGCCGAGGATGATCGGCATGTCGCCGGTGAAATCGATGGCGCCGATGGCATAGGGATTGTCGTGGATGTTCGACGGGTGCAGCCCGGCCTCGCCGCCGTCCTTTCGCGCCCATTGCGGCTTTGGCCCGATCAGCCGGACGCCGGTGCGGTTGGAGTTGTAATGCACCTTCCAGCTGGTGGCGGTGAAGGTTTCGATGTCGCTGGCGGTGAAGAAATCCGGTGCGCCATGCGGGCCGTAAAGCACGCGCAGCCGCCATTCCTTGCCGATCGGCGGCGGCGCGGCGATGGCGGCGGCATCGCCGGCCGGGGCATCGCCCAAATGCAGCGTATCGCCGGCGAGCAGCCGCCGGGCCGCATGGCCGCCGAATTCGCCGAGATCAAAGGTACTGCGGCTGCCGAGATAGGCCGGAATATCGAGCCCGCCAGCAACCAGAAGATAGCCGCGCACCCCGCCATCGCGGACCCGGCCAAGCGTCAACTGCTGGCCTTCGGCGACGGCGACCGGCGTGTTGCGCGGCACCGGCGCGCCATCGATAGAAGCGCCGAAAGTGGCGCCCGTCAGGCAGATCGTCGTGGCGGTGTTGAACAGCAGCGACGGCCCAGTGGCAGTGATTTCCAGCCCGGCGGCATCCTCGGCGTTGCCGAGCAGTCGGTTGCCGAGCCGGAACGACAAATCATCCATCGGCCCCGATGGTGGCACGCCGATCGCCCAATAGCCGGTGCGCCCGGGGAAATCCTGAACGCTGGTGGCCGTGCCGCCGGAGAGCACGCGGATGCTGCGCGGGCGATAGACGACGCGTTCCAGTGCCTTTGTCGAGACGGCGCCGGTGACGAACGCCGGGGTGCGGACGACATCGCGCAGCCAGCGCAGGTTCGTCTCGATGCCGGCCAATGCTGTGTCGTCGAGCGCCACCTGCATGGCCTTCACGGCGGCGTCGCGGTCGGCGGCGGTGACGATGATCTTCGCCAGCATCGGATCATAGAAGCTGCTGACCTCGCTGCCGCTTGCGACCCAGGTTTCGACGCGCACGGGCGGAAACTGCACATCGGCAAGCAGTCCGGATGTCGGGCGATAATCGAGGGCGGGGTCTTCGGCATAGACACGGACCTGGATCGACGCGCCCCTCGCCTCGGTCGGCGGGTTGGCGAGGAAAGAGAAGTCGCCCGCGGCGCCGCGGATCATCCATTCAACGAGGTCGATGCCCATCACCTGTTCGGTGACGCCGTGTTCGACCTGCAGCCGCGTGTTGACCTCCAGAAAGAAGAAATCCTCGCGGGCTTCGTCATAGAGAAACTCGACCGTCCCGGCGGAGCGGTAGCGGGCAGCCTCGCCCAGTTTGACCGCCGCCGCAATAAGCCCGGCGCGGGCGGCAGCGGGCAGATTCGGCGCCGGTGCTTCCTCCACCACCTTCTGGTTGCGGCGTTGCAGCGAGCAATCGCGCTCGCCGAGCGCCACGACGCGGCCTTCGCCATCGCCGAAGATCTGCACTTCGATATGCCGGGCACGCTCGACATAGCGTTCGAGGAACACGCCGGCGTCACCGAAGCTCGCCGCCCCCATGCGGGCGACGCTGGCAAAGCCGTCGCGCACCGCGGCTTCATCGCGGCAAACGCGCATGCCGATGCCACCGCCGCCGGCGGTAGCCTTCAGCATGATGGGATAGCCGATCTGCGCCGCTGCCGTGACCGCGGCCTCGACATCGACAAGCAGGTCGGTCCCCGGCGCCAGCGGGATGCCGTGGGCGATGGCCAGCGCGCGGGCGCTGTGCTTCAGGCCAAAGGCGCGGATATTGTCGGTCGTTGGCCCGATGAAGGTGATTCCGGCAACCGCGCACGCCTCGGCAAAGCCGGCATTCTCGGCGAGAAAACCATAGCCGGGATGGATGGCGCCAGCGCCCGATTCCTTCGCCGCGTGCAATATGGCGGCAACGTCGAGATAGCTTTCTGCCGCCGGTCCAGCGCCGATGCGGATCGCCATATCGGCCTCATGCACATGCAGCGACCCGGCATCGGCATCCGAATAGACCGCCACCGAGCGCAGGCCCATCGCCTTCAGCGTGCGGATGATGCGGCAGGCGATGGCGCCGCGATTGGCGATCAGAACGGTATCGAAGCTCATGCCGCAACGATCATGCGGACGGGCGTCGGGTTGAAGCCGTTGCAGGGGTTGTTGATCTGCGGGCAATTGGAAACGACGACGATGACATCCATATCGGCCTTCAGATCGACCGTCAGCCCCGGCGCCGAAATGCCGTCAACGATCCCCAGTGCGCCATCGGCCTCTACCGGCACATTCATGAAGAAGTTGATGTTCGACACCATGTCGCGCTTGCCGCGGCCGGCGCGGACATTGGCATCGAGAAAATTATCGACGCACGCATGCTGCGCCTTGGTGTGGTGGCCATAGCGCAGGGTGTTCGATTCGCACGAACAGGCGCCGCCGATGGTGTCGTGATAATCGACCGCGGTGGCGGTAATCGTCATCATCGGCCGGCCTTCGTTGGACAGCAGTTTCGTGCCGGTGCGCAGAAAGATGTTGGACTGCGCCGCAATCGTGTCCTGCGCGCTATAGCGTTCGGCATCATCGGCGGCCGCATACATCAGGAAATCGACCGCCTGATTGCCTTCGAGATCGACGATGCGCAGCGTCTGCCCGGCCTTCACCGCGTGCATCCATGGCGCACGCGCCGGAACCACTTCATCATGGACGATCGGCCCAGCAAGGCCCGCAAGTGCAACATCGGTCACCTGTCTGCCCTCCTTAGCGGCGGTAATAATCATCGACGTTAAGGAAGGCGCGGCGGCCCTCCGGCGTCGCATTGCGGATGGCGTCATCGGTGCCGGTGATCGGCCCACGCCAGGCGGTGGCGCGCAGCGGCGTGACGGTCCACGGCCGCGTGTCGAGGACGTGCGGGCAGTTGGCGATAACCAGAATGACGTCCATTTCGGCACGCAGCGTCAACGCCCGGCCCGGCGCGAACGGCCCGATATCGAGCACGGTGCTGCCGCCCTGGGCAATCCTCACGCCCTTGAACAGGTTGATGCACGGATGCACATCGCGGCGGCCAAGGCCATGTTTGGCGGCGCCAAGCAGCAGCCGGTCGCGGGCGTTGGGAAACGCGCTCCAGTTGCCGCCCTCACCATAGGCACGGGCGTTGGCGGCGGCGTTCGAGGCACCGCAAAAGGCATCATGGCTGCCGGCGTCATCGGCCTCGATGCTCATCAGCACCCGGCCCATGTCCGACAGCAGCAGCTTGCCGGCGCCGATATAGGCGTTCCACTGGATCTTGACCGTATCGGCAACGTTGAGCCGCTCGGTCGGCATTTCGGCGTTGAAGATCTGGATCGAGGCACAGGCATCGCCGTCGACGTCGATCAGCCGGGTCCGCGACCCGCGCGCCAGCCGCCGCGAGGCATAGCCGCCGCCGGCAATGCGTTCTTCCCACACCAGGTCATCCGCCGAGACGCCCGCCGGCAGATCATCGGCGACCGGCGGCAGGATTGGCATCGCATCGGCGACAAGGCCTTCCTGTGCCCGGGCATGGGCGCGCGCCGCATTCGGATCGTTGAGTGTGACCATCACGCGGTCTTCCTGGCTTTAGCGCTCTTGAAGCTGACCTGTTCGTGGAGCGGCGGCAGCAGCGCGGTCGTGGTGAACAGTTTGAGCTGCTGGACGCCGCGCACCTTGCGCAAGGCATCGCAGAGCGCGCGCAGCCGGGTGGCGGGGCCCTGCACCAGCAACACTTCAAGCGACTGATCGTCTTCAAGGAAGACATGCTGCGCCGAGATGACTTCCTTCAGAAACTCGTGCTGCGTTTGCACAAGTTGCTCGCGCACCCGGCCCATGTTGGCGCGATAGACCAAAGTAATCGTGCCGGCGAGCAAGGCGTCGGGGTGGGTTTCCTCGCCATGATCGGCGAGCGCGTTGCGGATCAGTTCGGCAATCAACTGCGATCGCGACGGCAGCCCGCGCTCCTGCACCATCACATCGAGCTGGCGATAGAGGTTGGAAGGCAGGCTCATGCTCAGCCGCGATAGGCCGGTTCCAAGGGTGTCGTCGGTCATCCCTTGCCCCTCTCAGTTATTATCATTTTCGTCAATCGTAATACTGGCGGCGCTTCGTGATTCCGCCGCAACGCGCCGATCGAGCGTCAGATCATAGACGGCGGTGGCACCATAGCGGTGCGGTGCCTGCGGATCGTTGCGGCGCTTGTCGATGGTAAGAACGCGGGTGCCGAGGCCGAATGCCTCGGCGATATCGTGGGTGACCATGATGATGGTCAGCCCCTGTTCGCGCCACAGCCGGGTGATGAGGGCGTGCATGTCGCGGCGGATGCCGGGGTCGAGCGCGCCGAACGGTTCATCGAGCAGCAGGATGCGCGGCCGCATCACCAGCGCCTGCGCGATGGCGAGGCGCTGCTGCATCCCGCCCGAGAGTTGCGCCGGATAGGCATCGCCGCTGTCGGCAAGCCCGACCGCTGCCAGCATCGCATCGACCTCGGCCAGCGCGGCGCGGCGGGCGGCGCCGAACAGCCGGCCGGTCAGCGGTGCGCGCGTGCATTCAAGGCCGAACAGCACGTTGCGGCGGACATCGAGATGCGGAAACACCGAGTAACGTTGAAACACCACCCCGCGATCGGGGCCGCATTCGGGCTTCAATGGCGCGCCATCGAGCAGGATGCGGCCACGCGTCGGCGCTTCCTGGCCAAGCAACAGGCGTAACAATGTGCTTTTCCCCGCCCCCGAGGGTCCGACGATCGAGACGAAAGAGCGCTCGGCTATTTCGAGATCGACGCGTTCGAGGACGATCTTGTCGCCATATTCGACCCAGACATTGTGGAGGGACAGCAGCGCCGTCATCGGGTCGGGTGCGCCCAGGCAAAGCCGCGCTCACTCGCCTGCCGCAACGCCCAGTCCATGGCGATCGCCAGCAGCGTGATCCACGCCACATAGGGCAGGATGATATCCATCGACAGATAGCGGCGGACGAGGAAGATTCGATAGCCGAGCCCGACATCGGAGGCGATGGCTTCGGCCGAAATCAGGAACACCCACGCCGGCCCGATCGCGAGGCGCAAGGCATGGATGAGGCGCGGCATCGCCTGTGGCAGCGCGACCCTGATCGCCAGATGCCAGCTGCTCGCCCCCAAAGTCTGCGCCTTGACCAATTGTTCGGCCGGCAACGCCTCGACATGCGCGGCAATGTCGCGAAGCATCACCGGCAGGATGCCGATGACGATCAGCGCCACCTTGGCCGCCTCACCCAAGCCCAGCGCGATGAACAGGATCGGCAGCAAGGCAATCGGCGGAATCACCGCGATGATCGTCACCAGCGGACCAAAGGTTGCCCGCGCGGTGGGAATGAGACCGAGCCCCAGGCCCAGCAACAGCGCCGACAGAGTGGAAATCGCCAGCCCCAGCCCCAGCCGCCACAGGCTCGCCGACGTGTCGGCCCAGAACAGCAGCTCCCCGGTCATCGTGTCGGGCACCAGCACCAACGACTGCATCGCAGAGATCATCGCCTGCGGCGTCGGTAAAATCTTGTCGGCCGGGTTGATGGCGTGGCGGCTCGCCGACGCAATCAGATAGGCGATCACCAGCAACAACAGCGGCGCGACCCCGAGCAGCACCCGGGCGCGGCGCGTCGGCTTGAGGTTGACGATCCGCACCCGTTACAGCTTGCCGTCGGCGGCGAGTTGCATGAACGCCGGGTCGAAGCGCAGTTTGACATTGGCGGCGTTGCCGAGCGTCTTGCCGGCAGGAAACGCGATCCCGATGGCGTCGGGCGCGGTCGCCCCCGGTCCGAACAGCCCCTTGCTGAAGCTGAAATCACGCACCCGCGTCATCGTAGTGACGAGTTCGGGCGCGGTCGCGGCGGCAAGGGCTTCCTGCGGCGTCGCATAAAGATGCGTCGTCACCAGCTGTGCATCGAACGACGCCGGTGTCGACCCGGCCAGCTTGGCCATGGCGGCGCGCGCAGCGGCGCCGTCCGCATCCTGGCGCTGCATCAGCGCAATGGTTTCGTACCAGATGCCGACAAGTGCCTTGCCGAGCGCCGGATTGGCCTTGAGCGTCGCGCTGTCGACGACGAGCAGATCGAGGATTTCGGCCGGAATCTTAGACGAATCAAACGCCAGCGTCGTACCGGGCGCCGCCTTCAGCTCGTTGAGCTGCGGGTTCCACGTCACCGCGGCGGTCACTTCAGGGGCAGCAAAAGCGCCGACGATATCGGCATCGGCGGTGTTGATGGTCTTGACGTCGCTGAGCTTCAGCCCGACGGTTTCGAGTCCACGGGCGAGCAGATAATGCGACACCGACAGTTCGACGAGGTTGATGGTGCGGCCCTTGATGCTGGCGAGCGAGGTGGCGTTCTTCAGCACCACGCCATCATTGCCGTTGCTGTAATCGCCGATGATGATGGCGCTGGTGTCCTTGCCGCCGGCGGCCGGGATGGTCAGCGCATCCATGTTGGTGACGGTGACGCCATCCAGCTTGCCAGCGGTGTACTGGTTCACCGATTCGACATAGTCGTTGACCTGCACGATCTTGATCGTGAGGCCGTATTTGTCGGCCCATTTCTTCACGATGCCGGCCTGTTGGGCATAGGGCCAGGGCATCCAGCCGGCGTAGATCGACCAGCCGATGGCGAATTCGGTGCGCGGCTTGGCCGGCTCGGGCGCCGAACTGCACGACGTCAACACCAGCGCTGCCGCCGCCAGCGCCGCGATGCCCGTCTTGTGGACCCAGTGCACCATCATCGAAACTCCACAAGATTTATGGCGGGTGTTGAACGCTGCGGGACGAGCACAAAAATATTACGTTTGCCCCGATCCGTAATAACTCATAATTGTCTTGGAAGCGGAGCGCCATCCCTTTCGTGCGCATCGTCAACAGGGCGCAGGAGAGTGCCAGTGTCGAGTGGAGTTCGCGTCGCCAGCCTGTTCGCCGTGGTCGTTGCAGCGCTGATCGCAAATGCCACCGCAGCTGCTGGCCCGCCGCCCTTCGTACCATGGATCAACGGCACCACCCCCGCCGAGCCGCAGACGCAGGTGCAGGCGATCGACCGCGACACCTTCGTCATCCGCCAATCGGTGCGCACCAATTTCGAAGCGCCGTTCCTCTATCTGCTGTTCGGACAGGATCGCGCCTTATTGATCGATTCCGGCGCCGGCGGGCTGGATATCCGCCCCGCAGTCGATGCCGTGATCGCCGACTGGCTGAAGGCCAACAAACGCGCGTCGATCCCGCTCGTCGTCGCGCATTCGCACAGCCATGGCGACCATATCCGGGGCGATAGCGAATTCGCTGCGCGGCCCGCTACCGAGGTCGTCGGCCTGAAACCCGCCGATGTGGCGCGGTTCTTCGGCGTGAAGACCTGGCCCGACGACATCGCCAGCTTCGATCTCGGCGGGCGGGTGCTGTCGATCATTCCCACACCGGGGCACGAACCGGCGCATATCATGGTTTATGACCCACACACCCGGCTGCTGTTTTCGGGCGACATGCTCTATGCTGGCCGCCTCTATGTGCCGACCGACCAATTCGCCACTTTTGTCGCCAGCGCCGACCGGGTCGCGGCTTTTGCGAAGGCGCATCCCGTCGCCGCACTGCTCGGCGCGCACATCGAAATGACAACCACGCCCGGCAAGGATTATGCGATGGAGGCCACCACCCATCCCGATGAGCACCGGCTTGAACTGCCGCCATCGGCGATCGATCGGCTCGCCGCCGCGGCGCACCGCATGGCCAAGGCACCGGTGATCGGCAACGAAGGCGATTTCATCCTCACGCCCCGCCCACCCCGGCCTCAGCCATGAGCAGCCCCGCCCGCGAGGCGCTGGCGCGCGGCGACATGGCGGCCGTGCGGCGCCACGCGTACGCCATGGCGGCAAGCCCGGCGCACGCCGCCGAGGGGCGGTTTCTGTTGGGGATTGCCGAGGCCAGCGAAGGCCGGATCGGCGTCGGTCTTGTGCATATCGAAGCCGCCATCGCCGTCGCGCCGACCGCCGAATATCTGGCGCAGCACGCCCGGCTGCTCATCCTGCTGCGCCGCGATGGCGAGGCGCGGGCTGCGGCAGAGGCAGCCGAAGCGCTTGGGCCCGCCGACGCGCTGACCTTCGATACCATTGGCAACATCCACGCCCGGCTGGGCGATCATCAGGCGGCACGGCGCTGTTTCGAACCGGCGGTGGCGCGCGATCCCGGCAATATCGAGCTTCGGCTCAACCTCGCGCTGGCGCTCGGCTTTCTTGGCGCCACCGCCGAAGCGGCAGCGCAGCACGAGATCATCCTTGCACAGGCCCCCGCCCATGGCCGCGCCCATCATGCGCTCGCCGGCCTTACCCGCGCGACCCGCGATGCCAATCACATCGAGCGGATGGAGGCGGTGCTGTCGCGGCAACCGCCAGCCGATGACGCGCTGCGCATCCGCTATGCCCTCGCCAAGCAATATGAGGATATCGGCGATGGCGCGGCGGCGTTCCGGCACCTCGATGCCGCCAATGCCGCGCACAAGGCGCGCATCGGCTATGACTTCGCCAGTGACGCGGCGATCTTCGATTCCATCGAAGCCGGGTTTCGAAGGGCGGACTTCTTGGCCGGCGCCAGCACCATCCCCGCGGCACCGATCTTCATCACCGGCATGCCGCGCACCGGGACAACGCTCGTCGATCGCATTCTGTCGGCGCACGCGGATGTGCACAGTGCTGGCGAATTGCAGGCGATGCCGCTGGCGATCAAGCAACTGTCCGGCACCCGCTCGCGGCGCGTCATCGATCCCGAGACGATCGCCGCCTCGGGCCATCTCGATCCCGCTGCCGTCGGCCGCGCCTATCTGGCGCGCGCCAACCAGCATCGCCTGATGGCCGGCGGGCGCTTCATCGACAAGCTGCCGGCGAATTTCCTCAACATCGGCCATATCGCGCGGGCGCTGCCCAAGGCCAGCATCGTCTGCCTGCGCCGCCACCCGCTCGACACCGTGTGGAGCAACTACAAGAACCTGTTCGCCAGCACTTCGGCCTATTATTTCTACAGCTACGACCTGCTCGACACCGCCCGCTATTACGCTCGCTTCGACCGGCTGATGGCGTTCTGGGAGCAACGGCTACCCGGCCGCATCCTCCAGCTGTCCTATGAGCAGCTCGTCGCCGACCAGGAGGGCGAAAGCCGCAAGCTCTATGCCCATTGCGGCCTCGACTGGACCGACGCGGCGCTTTCCTTCCACACTCAGAAAGCCGCGGTCGCCACACCAAGTGCCGCCCAGGTGCGCCGGCCGATCTACCGCGACGCCGTCGCCCGCTGGCGCAGCCATGCCGAAGCACTGGCCCCGGCGCGGGCGCTTCTCGAAGCGCAAGGCATCGCCGTCGATCAAGCCTGATTGATGGCGATGTCTTGCGTGGGATGCGACATCAGAAGCGATAGCGGCCCTCGACCCCGACAACCCGCGGCGTCAGCACGCTGCGCGCGTAGAACCGCGAGATGACGCCATCGTTGACGAAGCCGAAGCGGCTGAGATCATTGGAAACACCCGTCACCGCATATTTGTTGAAGATGTTGTTGGCGAACACTGACACTTCATAGACCGGGGTCCGATAGGTCACCGAAGCGCGGTTGAGCAGATATCCCGGCAGTTTCTCGCCAAAGGCGCGTTGGCCGACGCGGGTCAGGATGTCGCCGGTATAGGTCGCCGTCCAGTTGAAGATCGTCTCATTATCCCCCACCGGCAGCGCATAGGTGGCCGACAGCGCCCCCGAATGCCGCGCCGAGCCGGGCAGGCGATCGCCGGCAAAGACATCGACTTCGCTGAACTTGGGACGGTTCTTCGGATTGAGGCTGTTGCGGATCTGCAGCAGTTCCGGAACGTCCTGCGTCAGCTTGGCATCGAGATAGGAGTAATTGCCGCGCACCGAGAAGCGATCGGTGATCTGGCCGTTGAACGAAAAATCAAAACCGCGGTTGCGTGCCTTGCCGCCGTTTACGGTGATGCCGATGCCGCCATTGAGGGTGGTGCCACCCAGCTGGATGCCGTCCCAATCGACCTGGAACACCGACAAGTTGGTGCTCAGCTTCTTGTCGAAAAACGCGGCGCGCACGCCGAATTCGAGGTTCTTCGTTTTGTCCGGGCCAAAGAACAGTTCGTTGGGCAGTGCACAGATATTCTGCACATTGGTATTGAGCGGCAGCACGCAAGGGGCAGCGCCGGTGTTGGCGCCGCCGATGCGATAGCCGGTCGAATAGGTCGCATACACCAGCGCATCGCTGCCGAACTTGTACGAGGTGTTGGCCTTCCAGACGACGCCGTTCGATTTGGCCTCGCCCGTGCTCGACGGAATGTCATCGTCACTGGCAACGGGTCCGTCGACGAACGGCAGCGTCGATCCGCCGATGCGGGTGAGCTTGTAATCATAATAGCGCAGCCCGCCGGTCACCTGCCAGGCGGGTGTGACCTGGAAACTGGCTTCGCCAAAGACTGCCATTTCCTTGGTGGTGCTGCGTCCGAACGAGGCATATTCATTGTCATCATCATTGGGGATGACGTCGAAATCGATGCCCGTGGGCGACGCGGAAAAGCCGGGGATGTACTCGCGATACGACGTCGCCGTCTTGAATTCATTGTAGAAGCCGCCGAGCACCCAGCTGATCGGCCCGCTATGCGTCGAAACCAGTCGAAGTTCTTGGTTGAACTGATCGGAATCGGCACTTTGCCGGGTGAAACCGGTGAAGGCCGGGAATCCTTCATAGCCATAATCGAGATCGAGCAGCAGATCGGTAACATCGACCGAGCTGCGGTTGCGTGTCCAGGTCCGCGCCGTCGCCGACACCAGCTGGGCGAAATCGCCGAGTTGCGCCTCGACTTCCAAGCTGACGAGGTGCGAGCGCCGGGTCGCTGGCTCGAGCACCCGCCATGGGCCCTCGTAACGATCTTCACCAAGGACACCGCCACCATTGGCCTGGCGGCCGCTCGTCTTGGTTTCCTGATAAACGTAGCTGAGGTAGGCCTTAAGATTGTCGACTGTCAGTCCGAGCTGGTTGCGCGTCGTGAAAGTGCGTTCATAGTTGACGTCTTCCTGGCGAACCAGATTGGCATCCTGCTGCGCCTGGGTGCCGAGCGGGTTCGACGGCGGTCCGGGCTGTGGCAGCGACACGCCGATCGTCTTCACCGTAAACGGATAATCGATGAAGCCAGGATCCGAAAAATAGCCGGTGGCGGTGCGGAAGGCGAGAACATCCTTGATGATCGGCAGGTTGAGCGCCGCATCGCCGACAAAGCCGAGGCCGCTGCCTTCCTTCACATCATAAAGCCGACCATGGACATAGCCGGTCGTCTGCGTCGCGTCGGGGCGCTCGGGGATATAGCGAATGGCACCGGCGAGGGTGCCGAGCCCATACAGCGTGCCTTGCGGCCCGAGCAGCACTTCGACGCGCTGCAAATCGATCAGCTTGAAATCGAGATACAGCGGCACTTCGCCGAGATAGGTGCCGATGGCGTTGTTGCCATTGTCGGCAAAGGTGCTGGTATCATCGGCCGAAAGGCCACGCATCACGATGGTGCCGGCACCGCGCGGCCCGGTATCAGTGATGGTCACGCCGGGCGTGAAAGCGCCAAGATCGCGGATGTCGTTGAGACGCTGGTCCTGCAATTGTTCGGCGCCGATTGCCGAAATGTTGATCGGCACGTCTGCGAGCGAGGCCGAACGTCGCGTCGCGGTGACGATGATGGTTTCCTCGCCGGCGTCGGCATCGGCTGCCACCATTTGAATCTGTGCCGATGCGGGCGTCACACTCAATATTGTCGTCGTCAACATGCTCGCGGAAAGCAACGCGCATTTCACCCGCACACTCATTCTATTCCCCTTCAACGCCTCGACTGCATGAATCTCCTATTCTTCCCCATGGCTTGCAGTCGCCGCGTCAACGCCGTCTTACCGCCTCAAAAGGCTATGAGGCCGCCGCAAGCCGGCCAATGGGGCGTTTGACGTAGGTCGGGTCCGTGCGCGTGTTACGGGTTCAGCGTCTTCACAGCCGCTGCGGCCGCCGAGGCGCGATTTTCGACGCCCATTTTTTCGAACACCTGTTCGAGATGCTTGTTCACCGTGCGCGGCGAGATACCCAGGATTTCACTGATCTCGCGATTGGCCTTGCCGCGACTGATCCACAGCAGCACCTCGGCTTCGCGATCGGTGAGGCTGTGGTGGTGCGCCAGCAGGCGTTCCTCGGCGCCATCGGCGATCTCGGCAATGCGGAGCAGCCATTCGCCGGGCCTGCTGCGGGCAAGAACGATCAGCTCGACTCGACCACCGATGACCATGTGGCTGTGAACGCCGCGATCACCGCTGTCGGCAAGGCCGATCAGGCTGGTGACCAGCGGTGCCAGCAAGGCAGCTTTGGGGAAATGCCGGCCAAGGATTGCCTGCGCGCGCGGCGTCGACCAGAGTACCGCTCCCGAAGCATCGACCGCAAACAGCGGCCGCCCCGCATGATCGAGCGCGGCCTGGCTGTTCCGGGCGGTGCGGGCATTGCCGAGATGGACACGGATCCGCGCCAGCAGTTCGTCAACGACAATCGGCTTGCGCAGATAATCGACCCCGCCGGCTTCAAGGCCGCGCACGACATGTTCGGTTTCGGTCAGCCCGGTCATGAAAATCACCGGAATCGCCGCCAACGCCGGATCGGCCTTGATGCGCCGTGTCGTTTCAAAACCATCCATGACCGGCATCACGGCATCCAACAGTACCAGATCGGGCAACACCAGCGTCAGCGATTGCAACGCTGCCGCGCCATTACCGGCGACCAGAACCGTCATCCCTGCCGCCTCCAGCGCCGCGGCAACAAACTGCAGCGATTCAAGCGTGTCATCGACAACCAGGATCGTCGGTGCATCGTTGGGAAGGCTAGCCATGGGCGTCCAGGTGCCGCAGGAAGCCCCCGAGATCAAAGGCGCGCACATGGCTGCGCAATTGATCGACAAGCGGGCGGCTGGCCGGCAGTTCCTCGGCAAGAGCATTCAAGGCAGCTTCGAGCCCGCGGATATGCCCGGCCTGCCCCAGCCGGCGCAGTTCGGCGATGCGCGCCGCCGCCGGTGCCAGATCGGCGGCTGAAAGAACGGCATCGGCGGGTGTTGCCGCATCGGACAACCAATCAAGGCAGAGCTGGCCGGCGATGGCATCGAGCAGTGCTTCAAGCTCGACCGGCTTGGTGACAAAGCCATCGTGCGCGGCGCCGCCATCACCCCCGGCCGCAAATTCATGGGCATTGGCGGAGACAAGCAGGATCTTCACCGGCGCGCCGTCGCCGTCTGCCGCAACCGCCCTGAGCCGCATCGCAACGTCCCACCCCGACAGGCCCGGCATCTGGATGTCGAGCAGCACCAGATCAGGTGTACAACGCAACGCCAAATCGATGCCCTCTGGTCCGTTCGACGCCGCATAAACGCTGAACCCAAGCGGCCGCAGCAGGCCTTGCAGCACCGCCAGCTGCGCCGGATCATCGTCGATCAGCAAAATCGTGCGGCGCCGGCCGCCATAGCCGCTGATCACCCGCTGCCGCGCCGTCGCCGCTACGGCATCGCCGGGTTCGGCGAGCATCAGTCGCAGTTTGAACACGCTGCCAACACCCGGCGTGCTGACGACCGCAACATCGCCGCCCATCACCTGCGCCAGCACCCGGGTGATGGCGAGGCCGAGGCCGGTGCCGGGCTGGGCACGCGCAATGTCGGCGCTGCCGCGCTCGAACGGCTCGAAAATCCGCTCGATCTCGGTGGCGGGAATGCCGATGCCGGTATCGGCCACATCGAATTCGGCGATGAGGCCGCGATAGCGAACCGTCAGGCTCGCCTCCCCCGTGGGCGTGTATTTGATCGCGTTCGACAACAGGTTGATGAGGATCTGGCGCAGGCGCTTTTCGTCGGTGCGCACGAAGGCCGGCAGGTTTGCCGCCGGGTGATAGTGGAATTGCAGCCCCTTGTTCTCGGCCTGCACGCGGAACATTTCGACGAGCGATTCGAGGAAGGCCGGCAACGGCACGATATCGCGATTGAGCTTGAGGACGCCACTTTCGATGCGCGAGATATCGAGCAGGCCATCGACGATGTTGGTAAGGTGTTCCGATGATCGCCGAATGACGCCACCTGCCTCCTCCGGCGCAATGCCGGCGCCGCGTTCGAGCAGTTGCGCATAGCCATAAATTGCGTTGAGCGGCGAGCGGATCTCGTGGCTGACGCCGACGAGATAGCGGCTCTTGGCGAGGTTGGCCGCCTCAGCCGCGGCTCGGGCGCCTTGCAGGGCGGCGTCGGTATTCCGATGCGTTGCGATCTCGGCCGTCAACCGTGTGGCGCGGTCCGCCGCCGCCGCCTCGGCTATGCGCCAGCGGTTGCGCAATCGCATCAGCCACCAGGCCCCTGCCATCGAAGCCACCACCAGAACGCCGAAAACCGTCCATAATGTCGTTGCAATAACGGCGCGGTCTGCAGGTGCGATTGCGGCCAAGGCGCGGAAAATAACGTAAAGCGACACGGCATTTATGCCGGTGATCACCGCCAGCATGGCGGCAAAGCTGCTCGACCGCACGCCGGCCAGCGGCGGCGCGGATGACAGCGTTGCAACAACATCGGATTTGCCCGTCATGTGTTGACGATTGGCGGCTGCGGAGGCCGAGTCAACAACGGTGGCGTGGCGGGCAGGTTCGCCGTCGCGCGGAGCCGGCGCTGGCGCGTTCGAGCGCCGGGGTCATTCCGGCATCAGGCGTTTGCGGAGCAACCTTTTCAACAGCCAGTCTTCAAGGAACCGCCCGACGAGATAGAGAAATGCGAAAATGCCTGCAAAAACATAGGCTGGCGTCGGCGAAAACTTTTTCCTTTCCTTCTCGGCCTTCTCCTCGGCAGCCTTGGCCTTGCTCGCCTTGTCGGTGCCGACGGTTTTCTTCTTCTCCGGTTCCGGCGCCCCGAGAAACTTGTCGATCGGGTGCAGCGGCATCTCGGCGAGCTTGTCGGCCTTTTCGGCCTTTTCGACCGGCGGCTTCTGGCGCCTGCCGACTTCGATGGTCAGTTGGGCGATGCCGAGAAAAAACAGCGGCAGCAGAAAGCAGAACAGCAAGGTCGGGCTGCGCATGCGGTATGATAGCACCGGCCCGGCGTCACCCCGCGCAATCGCCAGAACACCGCGGTCGAACACCGACAGCTTGTCCTGCGCCACAGGATCCTTCTTGCGGAAGGTCAGCGTGTCGCCATTGCGCTCGTAGCTGGTTCCCGGCTCGTGAAACAAAGGGTCGAGCCGTGCAAAAGCCGCATCGGCCGACTGTCCCGACGGCAATTCGAGGCTGCCGTGCACATGCCAGATCAAGTCGATAGCGCGCCGATACCCCTGCGCGGCTTTGGCGGAATCTTCGACGACGATTGCGGGGGCGGCGGTCGGCCTGTTCACTCGGCCGGTACCGGGCCATTTACTGCACGGCCGCCAAAGCGAGCCTTCAGCGCCTTCCAGCCCTCGGTGAACGGATAGGTCATCTGCTCGCGGATCGACATCCGGCGGCCGCCTTCCATGCCGAGCAGTTCGGCCTCACCATCGACGCAGGTGCCGAAGATGCGATCGATGAAGATATAGGTGCCGGCATAATTGCTGCGCGTCGCTTCATAATCCTGCGAATGGTGCAGGCTGTGATGCTCGGTGGTGTTGAACAGATACCGCCACCAGCTTGGTGTGTTGAAGCGGACATTGATGTGCTGATAGGTGCTGATCGCCAGGCCAAGAGTGCCGGCAAGCAGCGCGGCGCGCGGCAGGAAATCGAAAAAGCCGCCGATGCCCAGTCCGATCAGGAACAACTCGACGGGATTGCCCACGGCGCCTTTGTTGATGTTCAGCTGGGTGATGTAGTGATGCACCGAATGCGTCAGCCACAGCGGGTACCAATTGTGCATGCCGCGGTGCATCCAATATTGGCCGAAATCGAAAATGAACGAAATGATGAATGCCTGTAGCAGCAGTGGCAGCGAGCCGAACCACAGCAGCTTTTCCCAATGGAAGGCATGCTGCACGGCTTCGATCATCACATCGTCGCCGATGAACTTGTCGACAAGCCGCAGCAGCGTGAAGCCGAGCCCGACATAGAACAGATCGGTGACCAGTTCCTTCCAGGTCAACCGCCAGCTTTCGTAGCGCGGATTGACCCATTCCAGCCCCAGCAACAGCACCTTGAAGCCGACGCCGATCCAGATCGCTGTCGAGGCCTTGGCAATGGAATTGGGCGCGTAATACCAGAAGAGGATCAACGCGAGGAGCATCGTCGGCTGAAACCAGGTGAAGACGAACTGCTTCACCGGACCGCCTTCGACCTTGGGAATATTTTCCCAGCCGATGGTGACGGGCGACTGCGCCCCGATCACCCTCTTGCCGACGCGAACCCCTTCCATCTCATCCCTGCCATGCCGAACCTGACCACAGACTATCCGAAACCCGCAGCAGCGTTATGGGGTATTCGACGTATAACCTGCCGAAGTTGCCGGTTTCTGCGCCCATAGCGTGATGTTGCGACAATCTATACCACTGGTTTGGACCTTCCGCGATCGGGTTTTTTTTGGGCGCTGGAAACTCCAGTCGCACTACGAGCGTGATTGCGTCGTGGTGACCCCGTGTCAGAGCAACTTCTGTGCCGTCTAGACCATTGACCGCACGCTTCACTCGACGACAAGACGCCCGATCAGGCTTGCATTGACGTAAACGTCGAGGGGCCCTCCCCGGCCTATCAATTCGACATTGCTGCTACTGTTGCATTGCCGCGTCGGGTGCCTTGCTGGCTGCAACGAAGGAGTCCCACTTTTCCCACGGAATGGAGCGTCCGGGATAGGCAATTTTCGCGAACGGCCAATCCCTTTGCATCCAGTTGGTGACC
The DNA here is from genome assembly GCA_013298745.1 of Sphingomonadales bacterium. GTDB lineage: Bacteria > Pseudomonadota > Alphaproteobacteria > Sphingomonadales > Sphingomonadaceae > Sandarakinorhabdus. The sequence goes on along the minus strand of JAAFIT010000002.1, from coordinate 308 downwards.
CACTCGAACAGTTCGGCATCGAAGCCCGCGTCATATTCGGTCTTGGTAACCCACAGCCTGACCACGGCGTCGTACCCTGCAACAGGACTGGGAGAGACATACACACAACCGCGCTCGCGGCGTCCATCCTTGGTGAGTACGGAATAAGCAAAAGACTCGCGCTTGCGGAAGCGAGCCTGCTCGGTTTCCATATCCCGCATGGCTTCAGTATCGGATATGCCGTTGTGCGGCCAATCGGCACTGCGCGTAAACGTCTTTTGCAAGTGCTCGATCGATGACATGTAGGCATCGAAGTCGATCTTTACCAA
>JAAFIT010000199.1 GCA_013298745.1 Sphingomonadales bacterium | reverse complement strand
TTTCGGCGATCATCGGCGGCGTGCTGGCGCCGCTTGCCAGCCGCACCATCGGCAAGCGTCGCGGCGCCTTCATCATCGGCTTTACCGCCTTTCTGGGGGCACCACTGCCGATCTTTCTGAGGCTCGCTGGCCTGATGCCGACAGGCAATGGCAATGATGTCTTCGCTATCGTCCTTGGTTTCACGATGATCGATGTCGGGCTGATCATCGGCTTCCAGATCCTTGCCGCGTCGATGATGGCTGATCTTGTCGAGCCTGCCGAGCTGAAGACCGGGCGACGTTCGGAAGGCCTGTTTTCGGCCTCCACCCGCCTGCTCGGCAAGCTGGTACAGGGCTTTGGCGTCACCATCGCCTCGTTCGTGCTGACCTTTGCCGGAATCAAGGCTGGCGCTGCGCCTGCCGATGTTCCCGCCGAAGCGGTGTGGCGGCTGGGCGCGCTCTACGCGCCGGTGGTATTGTCACTCTGGATGGCGATGATGCTGGCGCTGACCTTCTACAAGATCGACCGCGCCGATCATGAGGACAATCTCCGCCAACTTGCGACGCGCAAGGCGGCAGCCTGATTCAGGCAAGGCCCGCGATACCGTCCCACACCAGCTTGCTGCCGACCAGCAGCATCAGCGCATAGATGATGCGATAGAAGTTCACCGCGTCGACGCGGCGCACCAGCCGCACCCCGGCCCAGGTCGAGACGATGGCGAGCGGCATCAGCACCGCCGCCGCAAGCAGATTGGCGGTACTGAACTGGCCGAGCGCTGCATAGGCCGGCACCTTCATCCAGTTGACGACGGCAAAGAAGATGGAACTGGTGCCGATGAAGCGATCCCGGTCGAGGCCCATTGGCACGACGTGCATCTGGAACGGTGGCCCGCCAGCATGGGCGATCTGGCTGGTAAAACCCGATGCGGCGCCGAAGGCTGCGCCGGCCCAGGGCTGCGATGTGCTGGCAAGGTTCGCTCCGCCACGCATCCGCTGAACCGCGAACAGCAGCGTGATGACACCGACGGCAAGCTCGATCATCGCCACCGAAACCTGTGCCGCCAGCACATAGCCGGCGGCGATGCCAATCGCGGCGCCCGGAAGCATCTGGCGCAGCACTGCATCGTCGCGGCTGCGATAGAAGGCGGCGACGCTCACGACGTCCTGCACCAGCAGAATCGGCAGCAAAATAGCCGCCGCCTGCACCGGCGAGATGACCAGCGCCAGCAACGGCACGCCCAGAATGCCGATGCCGGCAAAGCCGCCTTTGGCGAGCCCGAGCAAAATCACCGCCGGAATCGCGGCCGCATAAAACCAGGGGTCGGTCAGCACGGAGGCCGCTCAGCGCGGCGTGAGTTCGACAAGGTCGAGCGTCGATTGCCAAGTCGGCCAGGGCAGTTCGAGCCGCCATTGCGCCGGCCCCAGCGCCCGCAGCGCGCCGATGGCGTTGCGTTCGGGATCGGCGCCATAGGGCATCACCCCCATCTCGCCGCGCAGTGCCGTGGCGCCAAGGAACACCAGTCGGTCGCCATCGGCATAAAGCCGGCCACCGAGGCGGTTGGCACCCGTTTCCTGTTCGAACCATAGGCCGCCGCCCTGTGCCTCGATCCGGCATGGGTGCGGCTCGCCCACTTGCACATGGCTCGCCGCGGCTTTGTTGTCCTGTTGCCCCAGCCGGATCGTTCGGCACAGATAGGCACCCGGCCCCGGCAGCGGCCCCTTGGCCGGGCTCGCCTCGCGATCCGCCGCATTGGCGTGCATCGTTCCAGCATCGGGCGCAGCGACCGGCCCAAGCGCCGTCAGCGCCGGTGTCTCGCCGTTCGCCGCGATATCGGCGAGAGCGCCGGTCCAGGCCTCCCACAGCCGCGCCAGCCGCTTGCGATCGGCGCCGGTTGCCGATTCCTGCCAGTAGCGTGCCGGCTTGGCAGCGTGCAGCGGCGCGGCGCCGACAAAAGTCAGCACCGCGACCGCCAGCAGCCCGGCGCGCACACTCATTCGCCGAGCATGCCGCGGACGAAATCGGCCAGCCCCAACTGGCGTTTGCGGCGCAGGCGCTCGGCCTTCAGGATCGCCCGCAATTCGGCAAGGCACAGGTCGGCATTGTCGTTGACGAGGATGTAATCATATTCGCCCCAGTGGCTGATTTCGTCGCGCGCGCGCGCCATGCGGCCGGCGATCACCTCGGCCGGATCGGTGGCGCGGCCCTGCAGGCGGCGTTCGAGCTCGGCAAGATCGGGCGGCAGGATGAAAACGCGAACGAGATCGCTCGCCGCATCGGTCTGCTGAAGCTGCTGGGTGCCCTGCCAATCGATGTCGAACAGCACATCACGGCCCTCGTGGAGTGCTGCCTCCACCGGCCCGCGCGGCGTGCCATAGCGATTGCCGAAAACCGTCGCCCATTCGAGCAGGTCATCGCCTGCCACCATTTCGGCAAAACGCTCGGGCGTGACGAAATAATAATCGACGCCATCGACTTCGCCGGGACGTGGCGGCCGCGTCGTGGCGGACACCGACAGGGTGATATCGCCGTCTTCATTGAGCAGGCGCCGCGACAAGGTGGTCTTGCCGGCGCCCGATGGTGACGAAAGCACGAACATCAGCCCGCGCCGTGGCGGACGCTGGGAGGCGGGGCGGACGAATTGAGTCATCCTTGGTCGTTAGCCTGTTCGGGGCGCGGCGTCACGCCTTGCCGTGTGGGCTGATCATCGTGCCGGGTTGCATCAATGCGTCAAAGCGCGCCGCATCGATGCTGCCCAGCGCCATCGCCGCTTCGCGCAATGTTGTCCCGTCGTGATGCGCCTTTTTGGCAATCGCCGCGGCCGCATCATAGCCGATCGCGGGCGCCAGCGCCGTCACCAGCATCAGCGATCGATCGACGAGTTCGGCAAGCCGGCCGGTGTTGGGCGTGATGCCCACGACACAGCGCCGCCGGAAACTGTCGATGGCATCGGCGAGGATCTCGATGCTGCCGAGCAGCGCATGGGCGATCATCGGCTTGAAGACATTCAGCTGCAGATGTCCCTGCAGGCCGCCGATGGTGACGGCATGGGCGTTGCCGATCACCTGTGCGCAAACCATCGTCAGCGCCTCGCACTGGGTCGGGTTGACCTTGCCGGGCATGATCGAGCTGCCCGGCTCGTTCTCAGGCAGCGCCAGTTCACCCAGCCCGGCGCGCGGGCCCGAGCCGAGCAGGCGAAGATCATTGGCGATCTTGGTCATGCCGGTGGCGATGGTCGTCAGAACGCCCGCCACCTCGACCATGGTTTCGTTGGTGGCGAGGGCTTCGAACTTGTTGAGGGCGCTCGCCCAGGGGATGCCGCCGGTCACCTCGGCAAGCGCCGCCACAAAGGCGTCGCCAAAGCCTTCGGGCGCGTTGAGGCCGGTGCCGACGGCGGTGCCACCTTGCGCAAGGCGTGACAGCCGCGGCCAAAGCGCAACGATGCGATCGGCATTGTCCTCGCAGGTCTGCGCCCAGGCCGAGGCTTCCTGCCCGAGCGTCATCGGCACGGCATCCTGCATATGGGTGCGGCCGATCTTGATGATGGCGGCCCATTCCGCCTCATGGGCACGGAACGCCGCCCCAAGGCTGCGCAACGCCGCCAGCAGCCGGCCACGCAATTGCAGCGCGACCGCGATGTGCATCGCGGTCGGAAAGCTGTCGTTGGAACTTTGGCTCATGTTGACATGGTCATTGGGGTGTACCGGCGTCTTGCCACCGCGCGCGCCGGTAAGGCGTTCATTGGCGCGGCCGGCGATCACCTCGTTGACGTTCATGTTGGTCTGGGTGCCGCTGCCGGTCTGCCAGACGACGAGCGGAAACTGGTCGTCGAACTTGCCGTCGGCGACTTCGGCGGCAGCCGATTCGATCGCGTCGGCAAGGGTGGCGTCGAGACCATGGTGACGATTGACGCGCGCCGCCGCCTGCTTGACCCGCGCCAGCGCATGGATCAGCGGCAACGGCATCCGATCATGGCCGATGGGGAAATTGCCGATCGAGCGTTGCGTCTGCGCCCCCCAATAGGCGAGGGCCGGAACCTCGATCGGGCCAAAGCTGTCGGTTTCGGTGCGCGTGGTCATCAGAGCCTCCGGTTGCCACGGAGAGCGTTAGGCCAGGTCGCACCGCTTGCGAAGCCAGCACAGGAGCAGCGCGTCATCGCGGACACGCTAAACCCCAGACTTGGCGCTATTTCTTGCGGAAACGATCGAGTGTCACGACGTTGCTGCCCGGCTCGATCGGCGCCGGCGGCTCGGGCTCCGGCTCGGGCTCAACGGCGATCTCGCCGTCCTTGGGCGCGAACTGCAGCGCGAAATTGACGGCGGGATCGACAAAGCCGGTGACGGCAGCGAACGGGATCCGCAGCTTAGCCGGCACCTGGTTGAAACTGAGGCCGATTTCAAAGGCCTCGTCATCGATGGCCAGATCCCAATAGCGATGCTGGACGACGATCGTCATCTCGTCGGGGTAACGCTCGACAAGGTGACGCGGGATATCGACGCCGGGATAGCAGGTGCGAAACGCGATATAGAAATGATGCGCACCGGGCAGCCCGCCATCGGCATCGATGCGTTCCAGCACCGTCCGCACCACCTGGCGCAACGCATCCTGCACGATCTCGTCGTAGGGAATCAGGCTATCAGGCGTCGTCTCGGTCACGGGCGGCCTTCTTTCGCTGGCTTTGGCCCCAACTGACGCGTGGCGCCGCTTTGGTCAAGTTGCGGTGCATCGGCCAAACCCGTGCCCCGCAGGCAAAAATGGGGAGCTTTCTGTTGCTCGGTCGCTCCCCTAACCGCCGGTTTCCGCTTCTGTTGCCCGGGGCGGCCCGTCCCGCGCTTTCGGCCAGTGTAACTAGATCCGTGAGGACCTTAGGTTACGCTGCGATTGCGAATGCCTCGTTATCGTTGGCATTTAGGGTTTTTGAAACATTTAACGGCGTATTCATGCCGGGCAAAAGCTCTCGTCTTTCAACACACGTCGATCCTGGTTCGGCCCCGCATCCCTTCGATAACAAGGGTTTATGGTGGAGCCGCCGGGTACTGCCCCCGGGTCCGCTGCATCTATTTCACGACGCTGTTTATCGCCATAGACGGGCCGAAGCCCGACCCCGCCAATATAGGCGCTTTCCACGGCCTCGCAAGGCCAAACGCCCGCCACCCCGGCTTGCCCTTCGGCGACGGCACTCGTAAAGGCATCGGCATGAAAGCCCGTGTCACCATCACCCTCAAACCCGGCGTGCTCGATCCGCAGGGTCGTGCCATCCAGAACGCCCTTGGCGGCCTGGGCTTTGCCGGAGTCGAAGGCGTACGACAGGGCAAGGTGATCGAACTCGATCTCGCCGATGGCACGCCTGAAA
>JAAFIT010000198.1 GCA_013298745.1 Sphingomonadales bacterium | reverse complement strand
GCTCGGCCCCAGCTATGGCGAATGGCTGCCCTATGCGCGCATCCCCAAGACGATGACCGGCGCGATGATCGCCGTCGAGGACCGGCGTTTCTGGATGCACCCCGGTGTCGATCCGATCGGCATGGCGCGCGCCGTTGTCGTCAATTTTCGCGCCGGGCGTTCGGTGCAGGGCGCCTCGACGATCAGCCAGCAGCTGGCGCGCAACATCTTTCTCACCTCCAACAAGACCTTCGCGCGCAAAGGGCGCGAACTGATTCTGGCGCTGGCGCTGGAACGCAAATTCACCAAGGAAGCGCTGCTCGAACTCTATCTCAACCGCGTCTATTTCGGCGGCGGCGCCTATGGCATCGATGCGGCATCGCGCAAGTTCTTCGGCCATTCCGCCGCCAATCTGAGCCTTGAAGAAGCGGCGATCATCGCCGGGCTGGTCAAGGCGCCATCGCGCTATGCGCCTTCGGCCGATGCCGAGGCAGCGCGCGCGCGGGCCAATACGGTCATTTCGACGATGGTCGATTCGGGCGCCATCACGGCAGGCGAAGCCGCAACAGCCGATATGGCGACGGTGCGCTTTGCGGCGCAGGGCCGCGAGGCCGGCGCGCGCTATTTCACCGATTGGGTGCTGTCGGAGGTCGAGAACCTGACCGACGAAGTCATCGAATCGCTGCAGGTCACCACCACGCTCAATCCCGAAGGCCAGCGCGCCGCCGAAGCCGCCATCGCCGCCGAAACGCCTGCCGGCGCGCAGGGCGCGCTGGTCGCGATGGCACGCGACGGCGCCGTGAAGGCGATGGTGGGCGGGCGCGACTATGTCCGGTCCAATTACAATCGCGCCGTCGCCGCGCGCCGGCAGCCGGGCTCGGCGTTCAAATTCTTCGTCTATGCCGCCGCCATCGAGGACGGGGTGAACCCCGACGACATGATGGTCGACAAGCCGATCACCATTGGCAACTGGACCCCCAAGAACAGCAACAATCGCTTCATCGGGCCGGTGACGGTGCGCGACGCCTTTGCCCAATCGATCAACACGGTGGCGGTGCAGCTTGGCGAGCGCGTCGGCTTTGACACGGTGGCCGAAATGGCACGGCGCTTTGGCATCACCACGCCGATCAGCCGGCTGCCGGCAATGGCGCTCGGCGCCTCCGACGTGACCCTGCTCGAAATGACCCAGGCCTATGCGACGGTCGCAGCCGAGGGCGTGGAGGCACGGCCCTATGCCATCACCCGCATCGTCACCGGCTCCGGCAAGGTGCTGTACGAGCGCGAAGGCGATACGCCACGCGTCATCGTCGCGCCGTTCGTCGCCGCCAAGATGACCGAGTTGATGAAGGCCGCCGTTGAAACCGGCACCGCCAAAGCGGCGCAGATCGGCCGACCGCTGGCAGGCAAGACCGGCACCACCAGCAGCAACAAGGATGGCTGGTTCCTGGGCTTTACCAACGAACTCACCACCGGCGTCTGGATGGGCCGCGACGATGCGCGCGCCGTGCCCGGTCTCGCCGGCGGCCGCGCCCCGGCGCGCGCCTTTGCCGCCTATATGGCGCGCGCGGTTGGCGGCACGCCACCGGCGCCGCTGACGACCGACAGCGCTATCGACCCCGGCATCATCGAGCCCGATGACGCGGTTTATGGCCTGAGCATCGCCAACGAGACGGAGCCAGCCGATATGGCGGAGCCAATAGCGGCAGCTCCGGTCGAACCCGATCCGGGCCCCATCGATGACAAATGGCTCGATTCGACCCTCAAGGCCGCGCCACAGCCACAACCTTGACACGTCCGCCGCTTTGGTAAATTGTAGCACTCGCTACAACAACGGCGAGGCGATGATGACACGTACCCCGATGGAAACCATCAAGGCCTTCATGGCCGCGATGACCGTGCTCGATTACGATACAGCGGTCACATTCATCGCGCCCGACTGCGAATATGACAATGTGCCGATGGGCAAGGTCACCGGCCCGGCGGGTTTGCGCGGCGTGCTCGAACCCTTCTTCGCCCCGACGATCGAGAATGAATTCCGCGTCCTGCGCGCTGTCGCTGATGGGCCGGTGGTGTTCATGGAACGGCTGGATCGGCATCTGCTCAGCACCGGCTGGGTGGAGCTGCCAGTGACCGGCGTCTTCGAAGTTCATGACGGCCTGATCACGCTCTATCGTGACTATTTCGACCTCAACACCATCATGTCGAAATGGCCAACCGCCTGATCAATCATCACGAGTAGCACGCTCATCGACGGTCAGGTTGAACACATCGGGCCGCGCGTAATGGCCGGTGGCATCCAGATCGAAGCGGGCGCGGATAATTTCGCTCGGATCGATTTCGGCAGTGACGAGGCCAGCCTCGCCATAAAGCGGCCCGGCAATGACATCGCCATAGGGTGAGATGATGCAACTGCCGCCGCGGATCATGGCCTGGGTTTCCGGCCGGTCGCGCAGGGTGATCGGGGAATCCAGCGCTGTCGTCGCGGCGGGTTGAAACTGGCAAGCCGTGACGAGAAAGCAGCGCGATTCGCAGGCAATGTGACGCATCGTGGCGTGCCAGATGTCGCGTTCATCAACCGTCGGCGCACACCAGATGTCGATGCCCTTGGCGTACATCGCAGTGCGCAGCAGCGGCATGTAGTTTTCCCAACAAATCGCCGATCCGACCTTGCCGGCGGCAGTGTCCATCACCGTCAGGGTCGAGCCATCGCCCTGGCCCCAGACCAGCCGTTCGGCTGCGGTCGGCATCATCTTGCGGTGGCGGCCGATGAACCGGCCCGCCGCGTCGATGAAGATCGCGACGCAGTAGAGCGTCGCCCCGGCGCGTTCGATGGCCCCGACGACCAGTGCCGTACCGCAATCGCGCGCGAGATCGCATAGCGCCGCCACTTCGGGGCCGTCCATGGTGATCGCCTGTTGCCAGTATCGCTCGAACGCCTCACGGCCAGCCGGCGTGCGATAGCCAAGGCGAACGCCGAAATCCGCGCCCTTGGGATAACCGCCGAGCACCGCCTCGGGCATGACCAGCAGATCGAGCCGCGCGGCGGTGATCGCGTCGCGATAGCCAAGAATGGTCGCCAGCGTTGCTGCCGTCCCGGCGGGGTCCGAACCGATCTGCAAAGCGCCGAGGCGCGCGGTTTCAACCATGAGCGGGAGCCTCCTTCAGCCGCGCCAGCGCCCAGTCGGCAGCGTCGGCTACGCCAGTGTCGGGATCGTTGCACAAGGGCGCTATGGCCGTCGCGAGGTGATGGTTACCGCTGTTGCCAGCAGCATAAAGCGCGTTGCGAACCAGCCGGTCGCGGCCGATGCGCTTGATCGGCGAGCCCGAGAAGATCTGGCGAAAGCCGGCGTCATCGAGCGACAACAGATCGACGAGCGCCGGTGCGATGAGCTCGGCGCGCGGCGCAAAGGCCATATCACGAGCGGCCTGCGCAAAGCGGTTCCACGGGCAGACGGCGAGGCAATCGTCGCAACCATAGATGCGGTTACCCATCGCCGCGCGGAATTCCACCGGCACCGGCCCCTTGTGCTCGATGGTCAGATACGAGATGCAGCGCCGGGCATCGAGGCGATAGGGTGAAGGAAACGCCTTTGTGGGGCAGGCGCGCTGGCAGGCGTCGCACGAGCCGCAGCGATCGGCGTGCGGTGCATCCACCGGCAGTTCGAGCGTGGTATAGAGCGCGCCCAGAAACAACCATGAGCCGTGCGATCGGCTGACGACATTGGTGTGCTTGCCCTGCCAGCCCAGCCCGGCGGCGGCGGCGAGCGGCTTTTCCATCACTGGCGCTGTATCGACGAACACCTTCAACTCGCTGCCCGGCGCCGCTGCGACCAGCCAGCGGGCCAGCGCCTTCAGCCGCTTCTTGATGACGTCATGATAGTCGCTGCCCAGCGCATAGACCGAGATGACGCCGGTATCGGGGTGATCGGCATGGCGCAGCGGATCGATCGCCGGAGCATAACTGGTGCCGAGCATGACCACCGAGCGGACGTCGGGCCAGAGCCCTTGCGGCGAGGCACGGCGATCAACGGTTTCGGCCATCCACAGCATGTCGCCATGGCAACCGTCGGCGAGCCATTGTCGCAGGCGCGCGCCAGCCTTGGGGGCGGCGTCGGCAGGGGCGATGCCGAAGCTGGCAAAGCCCAGGCGCTCGGCCTCGGCGGCGAGGCCGACGCGCAGCCTGCCCGGATCAGCCGTCAAACTGCCCCAGCCAGTCCGCGATGAGTTGGCCGACCTTCAACTCGATCGCACCCCAGAACAGCCAATGCCCCGATCCGGCGATTTCCTGATAATCGACTGTGCCCGCCAGCTTGCGTGCCGTTGCACGGCTGATACCGGGCACGGTGGTGCGATCCTCGGTGCCGACGATCACCAGCGCCGGCTTGTCGAGGCGGCGGTAATCAACCTTGGTCGCCCCTGTCGACGACAGGCCGGCGATCGTCATTTCGGCGAGCACACGGCCTGAATCCCAGACATGCGCTGCATATTCGGCTCGGGCGATATCGTCGGGAACGCCGTTATAAATGCCCCACAGCGCCGGCTTTTCGGCAATCTGGGTTGGTGACTGCCACCAGCCCCAGTGCAGCATCAGCCCGCCCATGGTCCGCACCGTATCGAGCGACGGCACCATCGTCGAGGCCGTGGCGGCGGTGGAGAGCAGCACCAGCCCGGCGTGCGGCACCCGCGCAGCGACGATCTGCGCCAGCATGCCGCCCATCGAATGGCCGATGATGATCGGTGGCACATCGAGCTTGCCGATCTCGGCGACGAGGAAGCGCGCATAGTCCTCCACCGTCAGCGTGCCGAGTTCGGCTGGCGGCGGCAGCGAGGGATCGCGGTCATGATAGGGCAAGGCCGGGGCGATGACCTGATAGCCTTCGGCTTCGAACCGCGCCTTCAGCCGCGCAAAGGTCGCCGGTGTCGACCAATAGCCATGAATGAAGACGAGCGGCGGTTTCATCCCCCGACTCAGCCGACCACGTCGGTCGAGGCGAGCACCGCCATGGTGACGAGATCGGAGGCGGTCGCGGTCATCGGCGCGATCTGAACCGGCCGGTTCATGCCGACAAGCAGCGGCCCGATCACCCGGCCGCCGGCGAGTTCCTTCAACAGCTTGGCGACAATATTGGCCGAATGCAGGCCTGGCATGATCAGCACATTGGCGGGGCCCGACAGGCGGCTGAACGGATAAAGGCTGCGCATCGCCGGGTTGAGCGCCACATCGGCCGACATTTCGCCTTCATATTCAAAGCCGACGCCGCGTTCATCAAGCAGCTTCACCGCAGCGCGCAGATCGCCGACGATGGCGCCCGGCGGATTGCCGAAATTGGAATAGCTGAGGAACGCCACCCGCGGCTC
>JAAFIT010000197.1 GCA_013298745.1 Sphingomonadales bacterium | reverse complement strand
ATGGGCTTGCGCCAGCGCCATGAAATCGATGGCGGGGTGCTCGAGATCCATCTCGATATAGGTGTCGGACGCTGCCGAATGGCCGCCGATGGCGCGGGTGCGCTGTTTGAGGATGCGATAGCTGCGGTTGTTGAAGATGATCGTCACCACCGGCAGGCGGTAATGCGCCAGCGTCCACAGCCCGGCGGCCGAATACATCGCGCTGCCATCGCCCGAAAGCACCACCACCGGGCGGTCCGGATGCGCCAATTGCGCGCCGATGGCTTGTGGGATTGCGACGCCGATGCCGCCGCCGCGCATGCCGAACCAGCTGTCCGGCGCCACCGCGGGCACCAGTTGGCGGACGGTGTTCATGCCGGATGACAGCAATTCCTCGATGACGATGGCGTTTTCGGGGAGCATTTCGCCGAGCAATTTGAGCACCGGCATGGGTTGCAGCGGCAGTTCGCCGGCCATGGCATCGGCGCGGGCCACCAGGGCGGCCTGTTTTTCGGCGAGGTCGGCGGCGATTTGGGCGCTGCGATGCGCGCCGCAGCCGGCGATGAGCGCGGTCAATTCGGGCAGAGTCGCCTTGGGGCAGCCCAGAATCGCGGCAGTGGCCGCGAAGTTCTTGCCGATTTGCCAGGGCTCATCATCGAGATGGACCACCTTTGTGTCCGGTGCGAGCGCCTCGATGCCCGTGGCCTGGCTCTGCGTCATCAGGTCGGCACCGATGGAAATTAGCAGATCATGGCGCTCCATGACGCTGCGCATGGCCGGCGTCATGCGCGGAATGGTGCCGGCATAGAGGCGGTGATTGGTCGGGAAGGCGGCGGTGTTGGCCATGCCTTCTAGGTAAACCGGCGCGCCAACGGCTTCGGCAAAGGCCGCCAGCTCGGCATGGGCGCCGGATTTGGCGACGGCATCGCCCGCAAGGATGATCGGCGACGCGCTGCTGGCGATCAATTCAGCGGCGATCTTTAGCGATTCCGTATCGCCGCGCAGCCCCGCGCCGATGCGAGTTGGGCTGCCGAGATCGAGATCATCGGGCGCAATCGCGGTCAGAATGTCGCCGGGGATGGAAAGGAACACCGGTCCGGTGGGCGCGGTGAGCGCAACTTTCGCCGCCCGGCGGATGGCGCGCGGCAATTCGGCCAGGCTGGCGACCTCGAACGACCATTTGCACAGCGGCCGCGCCATGGTGGCAAGGTCATCCCACAGCAGCGGCTCGGTCAGGCGGATGCTCATGTCCTGCTGTCCGGCAGTCACCAGCACCGGCGCGCCGGCCTTGGCGGCGTTGTAGAGCATGCCCATGGCGTTGCCGAGGCCGGGGGCGGCGTGGAGATTGCACACCGCCAGCTTGCCGGTGACCTGCGCATAGCCATCGGCCATGCCCATCACGACGACTTCGTTGAGCCCCAGGATATAGCGCAGGCGGTCTTCGACCACCATGGCATCCATCAACGGCAGCTCGGTGGTGCCAGGATTGCCGAAGATGAACTCGACGCCCTCCGAATGGAGGAGGTCGAGCATGATATGTTTGCCTGCTTTGCTCATTCGATCAACTCGGAGACAGTGACCGGCGGCAGGCGCACACTGCCATCAAGGAGCTCGGCCTTGGGAAGATACGCCCGCCAGACGAGCGCGAATTTGCCCTTGGGAGCGGGCAGCCAGTTAACGATTCGCTCGCCCGAAGGCGGGGTCGGCTGGATGAAGATGTCGTAGCTGCCATCGCGATTGGCGCGCAACTGCGGCGATCGGTCCCCAATGGCGAAGCGGTTGAGCGAGTTCGGCACGAAGAACATCCGGCCATCGGGCTCGACTTGGTACATCGTCAACGACCAGAAACCCCCGACCGGCAGGAACGGCGGCAAGGTGGCGGTGTAGGCCTTGCTGCCATCCAGCGCTGCGCCGGCGGCATCAGTGCGGGCGGTCAGATACATGGCCTCGACACGGGGCAGGGCGCCAAGACCGCCGAGCGCAACCAGGGCGCGCATATCGTCGTCATCGCCATAATCGCCGATGTTGGCGCGGGGGTAGGTCCAGCCCTTTACCAGTTCGCCGGCAGAGGCCATGCCGTTCTTCAGCTCAGCCATCAGTGCTGGAAAGGACTTGGTCCATAGCGCTTTTTTCTCGGGTGACAGGCTGTCCCAGCCAGTGCCGATGCCCAACGCGGCGTGCTGGGCGGCACGCGCTTGCAGCGCCGGGGCATCGGCGGAGCGGGCCAGCGCTTCGTTGACCGCGTTCACAAAGGTCCGGGCGTCGGGTTTCAGCGGTGCTGGCGCCTTGGTCGGCACCGGGATATCGCGACCATCCGCCCAATCGATGGCATAGCCGCTGATGGCTTTCACGGCATTGTCGAGATCCTTGGGGCCATCGACGAGGACGCGGATCAGCAGCCAAGCGTCGTTGCTGGCGCTGCGGACGAGCGTCGTGCCGGCCGGCGTCGGGCCGGAATAGCCAGGTCCAACAATGGCATAGCGCCCGCCCTGGCTGCCGGTGCGGGTGCCGATGATTGTGGTATTGTCGGTGGTGAGCGACATCAGCGCTGCCGAATTGTAGCGGCCAGGCAGCGACGGCACGGTGAGGATGATGGGCCCCGATGCCAGATCGAGCCAGATACTGGCATATAGCGTGTCATTGTTTGGGGTCGTGATGTCGCGGGTCGTATGATCGGCGAGGGTGAAGCGCGGCAGCATGAAGTTGACGGCATTGGGAATCCCCGCCTCGCGCGCCCTGCCGAGCTGGAAGGCGCGGGTGCGCATGATCTCGTAAATCGGGAAGGCAAAGCGGAAGCCGCGGCGCAGCTCGGCGATTTCGGGGGTATCGGGCAGGGGGGCGATCACCGTCGGCGCTGCGGGCTTGGTCGCTGGTTTTGCAGGCGTTTTCGCCGGAGTCGCCTTTGTTGTGGCGGGCTTCGCAGGCGGTTTCGTCGCCGCTTTGGGTGTTGCCTTGGTGGTCTTTTCCGCCGGCGCTGCAGGCGCGCTGACGCTGGTGCCGATCAGCAATGCCGTCACGAAAAGCTGCAAAAACCGCTGCATCCGGGTTCCCTCAAGGCCTGTGAAGGGCGTCGTCCCCCTCTCAATTCCGCTGTCATTGCCGCCGCGCGGCTTTGGCGTAAAGACCATAGGGAGAGATTCAGCCTTAGCCGGGAGTTTTTGCCATGCATGAAGCCTATATCGTTGCCGCTGCCCGCACTGCCGGAGGTCGCCGCGGCGGCCTGTTGCGTGATTGGCATCCCGCCGATCTCGCCGGCAAGGTCCTCGATGCGCTGGTCGATCGTTCCGGTGCCGATCCGGCGCTGATCGAGGACGTCATCATGGGGTGCGTCAGCCAGTTCGGCCAGCAATCGGCGAACGTGGCGCGCAATGCCGTCTTGGCGTCGAAACTGCCGGAATCCGTGCCCGGCACCAGCGTCGATCGCCAGTGCGGCTCCTCGCAACAGGCGCTGCATTTCGCAGCCGCAACAGTCATGAGCGGCCAGATGGACATCGTCATCGCCGCTGGTGTCGAATCGATGACCCGCGTCCCCATGGGCGCCGCCGCCAAGCTGTCCCACGACAACGGCATGGGCTCCCCCTTCGGCGGGCCGGGCATGAAGGCGCGTTACCCCAATATCCAGTTCAGCCAGTTCGCCGGCGCCGAAATGATCGCCAAGAAATACGACCTGTCGAAAGACGCCCTCGATGCCTTTGGCTATGAAAGCCAGCGCCGCGGCGCCGCCGCCACCAAGGCCGGCGCCTTCGACAAGGAAATCGTCCCCATCGATGTGACGACCCATGAAGGCACCGCCCATGTCCACCGTGTCGATGAAGGCATCCGTTTCGATGCCAGCCTCGAGGCGATTCGCGGCGTCAAGCTGATCATGGAAGACGGCCGTCTCACCGCCGCCACCTCGTCGCAGATCTGCGATGGCGCGTCGGGCGTGATGATCGTCAACGAACGCGGCCTGAAGGCCTTGGGTGTCAAGCCGATGGCGCGCATCCACCATATGACGGTCGTGGGCGAAGACCCGGTGATCATGCTCGAAGCCCCGATCGGCGCCACCAAGAAAGCCATGGCACGCTCCGGCATGTCATTGAATGATATCGATCTTTACGAGGTCAACGAAGCCTTTGCCTCGGTGCCGATGGCCTGGCTCCAGGTGCTCGGCGCCGATCCCGATCGCCTCAATGTCAACGGCGGCGCCATTGCGCTCGGGCATCCGCTCGGCGCCTCGGGCACCAAGCTGATGACCACCCTCGTCCACGCCCTTCACGCCCGCGGCAAGCGCTGGGGCCTGCAGACGATGTGCGAAGGCGGCGGCCTCGCCAACGTCACCATCGTCGAGGCGTTGTAACCTGTTTCCCTCTCCCCTCGCGGGAGAGGGCGAGAGACGGCGAAGCCGGCCCGGGGTGAGGGGGCTTCAGGCGCGATTGCCCCCCTCACCCCGCCGCGGCTGCGCCACGAGTCGCCCTCTCCCGCAAGGGGAGAGGGACAGGAAGGAAAGACATGACCTTTACCCAGATCGCCCTCGAGTTCGACGGCCCCATCGCCACCATCACGCTCGATCGCGAGGCCAAGCTCAACGCCTTCACCGGCACGATGATGGACGAGTTGATCGCCGCCTTCGACATCACCGATGCCGATGACAGCGTCCGCGCCGTCATCGTCACCGGGCGCGGCCGGGCGTTCTGCGCCGGGGCGGACCTGTCCGCCGGCGCCGCCACCTTCGATTATGAGAAACTGACCGGGGGCAAGCGCTCTGGCCCGGTGCGCGACGATGGCAGCATCGATTACAGCCACGAAGCCGTCCGCGATGGCGGCGGCCGGGTTACCTTGCGCATTTTCAAGTCGTTGAAGCCGGTCATCGCCGCCGTCAACGGCCCAGCGGTGGGCATCGGCGTGACGATGCAACTGGCGATGGACGTGCGCATGGCGTCCGAATCGGCGCGCTTCGGCTTCGTCTTCGCGCGGCGCGGCATTGTGCCTGAGGCGGGCTCGAGCTGGTTCCTGTCAAAGCTCGTCGGCCTGCCTCAGGCGCTCGAATGGTGCATGACCGGCCGGGTGTTCGGCGCCGATGAAGCGCTCAAGGGTGGCCTCGTCCGCTCGGTCCACGCCGCCGATGATCTGCTCCCCGCCGCCCGCGCGCTGGCGCTGGAAATCGCCGAAAACACCGCGCCGGTTTCGGTGGCGCTCACCCGCCAGATGCTGTGGCGGATGGCCGGCGCCGAAAGCCCCTGGGACGCCCACCGCCTCGATTCGCGCGCCATCTACGCCCGCGGCCGCGCCGGTGACGCCAAGGAGGGCGTTGTCTCCTTCCTCGAAAAACGCGCCCCGGTGTATCCCGACAAGGTCAGCACCGACATGCCGGACTTCTTCCCGTG
>JAAFIT010000195.1 GCA_013298745.1 Sphingomonadales bacterium | reverse complement strand
CCCCCATATGCGCCGCGGGAGTCGGGCGGGCAGTGTCTTCGCCAACCCGGTCAGGTCCGGAAGGAAGCAGCCGCAACGAACTCGCACTGGGTCGTTCCCGGCTCCCACCGCGCAGCGCGGCAGTAAGTAGCGCGCAGCGCAGCGCACTGACTCGCGCCAGCGTGGCCGGCAAAGCCGGGCGAACCCGTCCGACGTGCGGGCTTCGACCGCACTCTTCCTTTCTACCTTTATCCGCAAATGCAGACTCGGCGGCTTCGCCGCCGGCTGCGCACCCATAACCAAACCGCCGCCACAAACACATGCATGACGCGAAGGCCCCCCGCCTGCGCGGGGGTGACGATAACAGAACCAAAATCGCCCCTCGCCGCCGCCCAGCCAACGCGCTACACCCTCCCCATGTCCGACGACGACGATCTCGCCTTTCCCGGCATGGAGCCGCCTGCCGCGGCACCGGCCTATCGCGTTCTTGCCCGCAAATACCGCCCGGCGAGTTTCGATACGCTCCTCGGCCAGGAAGCGATGGTGCAGACCCTCGGCAATGCCATCGCGCGCAACCGGCTCGCCCAGGCGTGGCTGCTCACCGGCGTCCGCGGTGTCGGCAAGACATCGACAGCGCGGATCATCGCCAAGGCCTTGAATTGCATCGGCTCTGACGGCAGCGGCGGTCCGACCATCGCGCCGTGCGGGGTTTGCGAACCCTGCGTCGCCATTGCAGCGGGCCGGCACATGGACGTCATCGAGATGGACGCCGCGTCGAACACCGGGGTCGACGATGTCCGCGAGATCATCGAGGCGGTGCGCTATGCCAGTGTGTCGGCGCGCTACAAGATCTACATCGTCGACGAAGTCCACATGCTGTCGAAGAACGCCTTCAACGCGCTGTTGAAGACGCTCGAGGAACCGCCACCGCATGTGAAGTTCATCTTCGCCACCACCGAAGTCAACAAAGTGCCGGTGACGGTACTGTCACGCTGCCAGCGCTTCGATCTGCGGCGCGTGCCGGCGGATACGCTGGCAAGGCACTTTGCCGAGATCGTGACGGCTGAAGGCGCAACGGCCGAGCCCGAGGCGCTCGCACTAATCGCCCGCGCTGCCGAAGGCTCGGTACGCGACGGGCTATCGGTTCTCGATCAGGCGATCGCCCATTCCGCCGGCACCATCACCGCCGACGCCATCCGCGATATGCTGGGTCTTGCCGATCGCGGCGCCGTGCGGCGGCTGTTCGGACTGGCGCTGGCGGGCGACGCAGCGGGCACGCTCGCGGCCATCGGCCAGCAATATGATCTGGGGCTCGACCCCGAAATGCTGCTGCGCGCGCTCCTCGAACTGGTGCATGCCATCACCCGCCAGCGCCTGGCGCCCGCCGACGATCCGGCGTTGAGCGCTGAAGAGCGCGCGCAGCTGGCCGATTGGGCCCAGCGGCTGAGCTTTCCAGTGCTGCACCGGCTGTGGCAGCTGCTGCTGAAAGGCCTCGCCGAGGTGCAAGCCGCACCGGTGCCATTGCAGGCCGCCGAAATGGCGATGCTGCGGCTGATCCATGCCAGCGACTTGCCCGATCCGGCCGATCTGCTGCGACGCCTGAGCGAGGGCGGCTCTGTCGTGGCGCCGGCTACAGGCCCGGCAACACCTGTTGCACAGCCTGCAACCGTGATGCAGGCAACCGCGCCGGTTACGACACCAACACCGGTCATAGCCGCGCCACTGGTCGCGCCGGCGCGTATCGAAACGCCGCTATTGTCCACGGCAGCGCCCGCGGATTTCCCCGCACTCGTGGCGCTTTTCCGTGCCAACAACGAAGCCCGGCTGCACCATATGCTGACCGATGATCTGCGGCTTGTCAGCTATGCACCGCCGCGGTTGACACTGGCGGCGCCACCCCGCGCCGCGCGCGAGCAATTGGCGCTGATTGCCAAGCGACTGACCGAATGGACCGGAACCGAATGGCAAGTCGATTTCATCGACAATGGTGGCGCGCCGACCTTGCGCGAGACCGAGCTTGCCGGTGTTGCGGCGCGACTTGATGCAGCGCGTGCCGATCCGGCGGTTGCCGCACTGTTCAACAGCTTCCCGGAAGCCGAAATCATCGGCTTCGACCCTGACGAAAGGATCCCCCATGCCCAGTCTCGATGAATTGATGAAGGCAGCGCAGAGCGTCCAGGAACAGATGGCCAAGGCGCAGGCGCAGCTCGATACGCTCGAAGTCGAAGGCGCCAGCGGCGGCGGCCTCGTCAAGGTGCGCGCCAGCGCCCGTGGCCGGATCATCGGCATCACCATCGATCCATCGCTGATCACGCCTGATTCGAAGGAAATGCTCGAAGACCTTGTTGTTGCGGCGTTCAACGATGCGAAGGCCAAGGCCGATCAGGTCGGCAGCGCCGAAATGAACAAGCTGACCGCCGGCATGCCGCTGCCGCCGGGCTTCAAGCTGCCGAACCTGTAAGTCACCGCGTCCCCCCTCACCCGGCTCGGCGTTGCCGAGTCCGACCTCTCCCGCGAAGGGGAGAGGCGAAAAGGAACCACCATGACCGATACCATGCTGCAACTCCGCTCGCTCGTCACCGAAGCCGGAACGCTCGAACTCTCGCTCGCCGAAATGCCGGTGCCGGTTCCGGGACCGGGCAAAATCCTCGTCCGCGTCGAGGCCGCGCCGATCAACCCGAGCGACCTCGGCCTGCTGATCGGCGCTGCCGACATGGCGACGGCCGTTGCTGGCGGGACCGCGGATCGCCCGACGGTGACCGCGAACATCCCGCCGGCGTACATGCGTGCCATGGCGGCGCGGGTCGGCCAGTCCATGCCGGTCGGCAATGAAGGCGGCGGCACGGTGACCGCGGCCGGCGCCGGTGCCGAGCATCTGATCGGCAAGAAAGTCGGCATCCTCGGTGGCGCCACCTATGGCCAGTATCGCGTTGTCCGCATCGAAGATGCCATGGTGCTGCCCGATGGCGTTACCGCCGAACAGGGCGCCTCGTGCTTCGTCAACCCGCTGACGGCGCTGGGGATGACCGAAACGATGCGCCGTGAAGGCCATACCGCGCTGGTCCACACCGCCGCCGCCTCCAACCTTGGCCAGATGCTCAACCGCATCTGCATCAAGGACGGTATTGCGCTGGTCAACATCGTGCGCAGTGCCGAACAGACGGCCACGTTGAAGGCCCTTGGCGCCAAGCACATCGTCGATTCGAGCCAGCCGAGCTTCATGGATGATCTGGTCGAAGCATTGGCCCAAACCGGCGCAACGATCGCCTTTGACGCCATCGGTGGCGGCAAGCTGGCCGGCCAGATCCTCACCGCCATGGAAATCGCCATCAACAAGACGGCGAAGGAATACAGCCGCTATGGCTCGAGCGTCCACAAGCAGGTTTACATCTATGGCGGCCTCAACATGGCGCCGACCGAATTGTCACGCGGCTTCGGCATGATCTGGAGCGTCGGTGGCTGGCTGCTGACACCCTTCCTGCAAAAGATCGGCGCCGAAGACGCGCAGAAACTGCGTGATCGGGTGGCGGCCGAACTGACGACGACCTTTGCCAGCCATTACACGGCGCGCATCAGCCTCGCCGAAGCGCTCAGCCTGCCGGTCATCACCGCCTATAATCGCCGCGCGACAGGCGAAAAGTATCTGATTACGCCCAACGGCTGAAGCGCGGGAGCTTGAATTCGGGCGGCGACCGGGAACCTCGGTCGCCGCCCTCCTTTGTTATTGGAGCGTGTAACCGCGCTGTTGCAGGCAGCCGGCATAATTGTTCTGCCAGGCGGTGGCTTTTTGCGCTTGCGCTTCGGCGGCCTTCTTCTGTTCGGCGGTCGATTTGCGGCGGTCCTGGCGCTGGTTCATGCCACCAGCAACGGCACCGGCGGCAGCGCCCGCCCCGGCCATGTCGCCCGCGCTGTTGTTGGGGCGATACGGCTGGTTGTTGTCCTGCACGGCGCCGGCGACGCCGCCAACTGCCGCACCCTTGGCAGCGCCCTTGGCACGGCCGCCCATTTGCGGCGACGATGTCGTGGTGGGCGCCGGTGTGGCAGTGGGGATATACCCCGTCGCCTGGCTGGCGAGATTCTGGCACTGCGAGACATCGAGTTGCGCCTGATCGCCGGTCTGGTTGCGCAGCGGCACCACGCCGGGCGGCATCGGTGTCGGCGGTGCGACGGGCGCGACGGTCGTGCCCGGACGCGGTGCTTCGGCAGGCGCCGCGGTAGGCTGTTGGGCAAAGGTTGGGGCAGTAACGGTTGCGGCGGCGACAAGCGCCATCACGATTGTGGAACGCTTGGTCATAATCGGCTCTCCCTCTCGATATTTTTTGTCGCAGCCATACAGGCCTGCAGCGCAACGCTAGCCCGCCACCTTGCGCTGGAAAGTCGTATTTCTTACAAAAGCCAATGCGAACGACATTATTGACACGCAACGAGCGCACGAAAGCCGAAGCCATCCTGCGCAGCCAGGGGCTGATCGCGGCGATGCCGGTCGATTTGCAGGACAAGGTCTTTGCCGCAGGCGAATGGCGGCGCGTGCCGGCCCGCCAACCGCTGTTCCGCGCCGGCGATGAAACCAGCAGTGTCCAGGGTGTTGCATCGGGTGTCATTTCGCTCGAAACCTCGGCGGGCAGCACCGAAATGACTCTTGTCAACATTGTTTCGGCGCCATTCTGGTTCGGTGGTCAGCCGCAGGTCGATGGCTCGATGCGGTGGATCACCGCCATTGCCCGCACCGAAGCCCATGTGTTCACGATCCCGGCGGCGGTCGGCAATGCCCTGCTGCTTTCGGATCAGCGTTTGATCTGGTTTGTGCTTGCACTTGTCACCAAGCTTTTTGAAGTCAGCATGACAGCCTTGGCTGACACGCTGATACCGGACAGTCGGCTCCGCTGCGTCGCCACGCTGCTGCGCATCAGCGATCGGCGCAACAATGATACCACGCCTGTGACAGTGCCGATCAGCCAGAATGATCTGTCGCAACTGTGTAACCTGTCACGCCAGACCAGCGGTGATGTGCTGCGCGGGTTGGAGGCCGAAGGATTGCTGACGCTTGGCTATCGCAGCATCACGCTTAACAACCCGATGCTGTTGCGGGCGCTGTCGGACTTCGTCTGACGTTCGCTCAAAAGTCCCGACGCAATGTCAGGCTGATTTCGGTCGAACTATAGTTGTTGCCGAGGATATTGCTGCGATCGCGGATGTACAACAGGCTGGGGCCCACCTCCCATTGCGGCGCAAACCCCCAGAGCACGCCGCCGCCGGCTTCATAAAGATTTTCGTTACGCGCTCCGATGACGGCGGTATCGCCAGCGTCGCCGCGCAGCATTTCACTATTGTATCGACCATTCTGCCACCAACCAAAGGCATAGACGGCAAGTTCGGGCGTGATCGTGATGTCGAGCGTCGGTGACAAGCCGACAAAGTTGGA
>JAAFIT010000196.1:406-5375 GCA_013298745.1 Sphingomonadales bacterium | reverse complement strand
ATCCGGCGGCGCGGGTGCTCGTCGTCAATCTCGAGCTCTGCACGCTGCATTTCCAGGAAACCGGCAGCATCGAACAGATCCTGTCGATGCTGCTGTTCGGCG
This sequence comes from Sphingomonadales bacterium, assembly GCA_013298745.1. GTDB lineage: Bacteria > Pseudomonadota > Alphaproteobacteria > Sphingomonadales > Sphingomonadaceae > Sandarakinorhabdus. The sequence goes on along the minus strand of JAAFIT010000196.1, from coordinate 5,273 downwards.
ATGGTTGTTCGGCGGCGCTGGTGACGGCGGATGAAACCGGGCTGGCGTTGCAGGATTTCCGCGCCGCGACGATCGCCGATTCGGCCGAAGCGATCACCTGGCGGATCGGCGATCAGGGTTTCGACATGCATTTGTCGGGCGAAGTGCCGGGCAAGATTTCGCGGGCGCTGAAGTTCGAGACCGAGCGCAACGATGGCGAGGGGCTGCTGCGCGGCACGCGGCCTGACGATTATGGCGTCTGGGCGGTGCATGCCGGCGGGCGGACCATCCTCGATGCCGTCGAAACCGGCTTCGGCTTGGCGCCCGAAGCGCTGCATTGGTCGCGCGGTGTGCTCAAGGAATACGGCAACATGTCATCGGCGACGCTGATGTTCGTCCTGCAACGGGTTCTCGGGCAGGTCGGCAAGAGTGTTGACCACGAGACAAAGGGCTTTGCCGTCGCCTTCGGGCCTGGGCTGGCGGCAGAAAGTTTTCGCTTTTCGGCGGTCTGATGGACGCTGTCGTCCTTCGCCAGCCGGTGCGGCCCGATTTTTCGGTGCGCGCCGACCAAGCCGAATTGATGGATGCCGATGATCTCGATCCCGCCACTTACGCGGCGCTGATCGCCGATCTGGCACGGGTCAATACTATCACACTGGCGCGGCCGCCGACGCTGGATTGGCTGGCCAAGGCCACGCGCGAGGTAGACAGTTTCAGCCTGGTCGATGTCGGCTTTGGCCATGGCGACATGCTGCGCGCCATCGCGGGTTGGGCGCAGCGCCATGGCAAGACGGCGCGGTTGGTGGGGGTCGATCTCAACCCGCGCAGCGCGCCCGTGGCGCGCGCCGCGACCGATCCGGCGCTCGGCATCGATTATCGCACCGGCGATGCGGCGGCGCTCGATTTTCGTCCGGATTTCATCGTCTCCTCGCTGGTCGCACATCACATGGGCAACGCCGAGCTGATCGGCTTTCTGCGCTGGATGGAGGCGACGGCGGCGCGCGGCTGGTTCGTCAACGATCTGCACCGGCACCGCCTCGCCTGGGCCGGGTTCCGACTACTCGCCGGCGCGCTGCGCTGGCACCCGATCGTTCGCCACGACGGCGCCTTGTCCGTGCGCCGCGCCTTTGTCCGCAGTGATTGGGACCGGTTGCTCTTGGCCGCCGACCTCGTCCAGCCGCCGGTTGCCGTGCGCTGGTACCTGCCCTTCCGCTGGGGCGTGGGGCGCGTGAAATGAGCAATGTTTGCCTCCAACATCTGGGGTCTGGGGCCAACGGCCCCAGCCGCCGGAGGCATGTCTCCCAGTGACCCGCCCCGTCATCATCGGTGGCGGCCTCGCCGGCGGCGCGGCGGCAGCGCGGCTGGCGGTTCTCGGGCAACGACCATTGCTGCTCGAACGCGAAGCCGCGGCACATGACAAGATTTGCGGGGAGTTCCTGTCGGTCGAGGCTGCGGCGCATCTGGCGGCTTTGGGGTTCGATATCGGCCGATTGGGCGGGGCCCCCATTGCCAATGTCCGCCTCCACGCGGGCCGTCGCAGCGCCTCGGCAGGGCTGCCGTTTGTTGCCACCGGGCTGTCGCGGCGGTCGCTCGATTGGGCGTTGCTCGATCATGCCGAAACACTGGGGGCCGAGGTGCGGCGTGACACGGTGGTGCGTCAGATCAGCGATGGCGCAGCGATTATTGCCGATGGCGCCATCTCCGGAACACTGCTGCTCGCCACCGGCAAGCATGAATTGCGGGGGCAAGGCCGCGATCCGGCGGGGACAATCAGCAATCTCATCGGCTTCAAGCAATTCTTCCGCGCCACACCCGCGCTGAGGGCAACCCTCGCCGGGACGGTCGCGATCACCGCCTTTGATGGCGGCTATGCCGGGTTGCAATGTGTCGAAGGTGGACGGCTCAATCTGTGCCTGCTTGTCGAACGCGACCGGTTTCGGGCGCTGGGCGGCACCTGGCCGGCGCTTTTTGCGGCACTGGTTCGCGAGCCGGGGCTGGCGCTGCTCGGCGATGCCGAGGCGCTGTTGGCCAAGCCGCTGACGATTTCGGCGGTGCCCTATGGCTATCTGGCGCAGCCGCGCGGCGATGATCCGGTTTATCGGCTCGGCGATCAGGCGGCGGTGATCCCGAGTTTCTGCGGCGATGGCATGGCAATGGCGCTGCATGGTGGCCGGCTGGCGGCCGATATGCTGGCGGCAGGCGCATCGGCGCCGGTGTTTCAGGCGCGATTGCGCGGCGATGTGAGCGCCCAAGTGCGGTTGGCGACGCGGTTGCAGCGGGTCTCCACAAGCACCTTGGGACGCTTCGCGCTCATTGCCGGGCTGGGCGCTGCCCCCGCAGCGCTGGCGGCGCTGGCGAAATGGACGCGTGTCGCCCCCGAAGCCGTAGCGCGCGCCGTCGCGGTGGCGTAACAGCAGGCCAGCAAGCACTGGGGAGAGTTGCGTGATGCGGGTTTTGTTGGCGGCGGCGGTCCTGTTTCTGGCCGCGCCAGGGCAGGCTGCCACCGAACGCGTTGGCAGTCTCGATGGCATCGCGATCATTGATCGGCTTGATGCCGCCGATATCGCGCCGGGGACCACAGAGCGTTTCTGGTTTCGGGCCGGCTCGTCGGCGCTGGCGCAGCCGTGGCTGGTGCCGGTGATCGTCGTCAAAGGCGCCAAGCCCGGCCCGCGGCTGTTGATCACGGCCGGCATCCATGGCGATGAATTGAACGGCATCGATGTCATCCACCGCCTTGCCTCGATCGAGCCTGCGACGCTGGCCGGCACGCTGGTGATGGTGCCGGGATTGAACACCCCCGGCTTGCTGCAATCGACACGCGAATGGACGCCGGATTTTTCGCGCGCCTCGCCCAATCTCAACCGCGTCATGCCCGGCAAGGAAGGCGGCCGCGGCATCGATGATTATTCGGGGCGGCTTTGGTTCCGGCTGCTGCGCCCCAACGCCGATCAGGCGATCGATCTTCACACCCAGTCGCGAGGCACCGCCTATCCGATGTATGCTTTCGCTTCGACACCGCGCACCAGGGCGATGGCCGAACTGGTGGCGCCCGATATCATCAAGCTCGATCCGGGTGAAAAGGGCACGGTCGAGAACGAACTGACCAATGACGGCGTGCCGGCGATCACCCTCGAACTCGGCCGGCCGGAAATGTTCGACACCCAGATGGTCGGCCGCGGCGTTGCCGGGATCGTCAATCTGATGCGCGAGATGGCGATGCTTTCGGGTCCGGTGGTACCGAAGTCGGCGATCACCTTTACCGGCAACAAGCAGGAGGTGGTGCGCGCGCCGCGCAGCGGCTGGGCCGTGCTGGCGGTCGCGCTCAACACCGATGTCGCCAAGGGCGATGAAATCGCTGTGCTGTCGGATGCCTTTGGCCGGGTGACGGACCGCATCGCCGCGCCGGTCGCCGGCCGCATTTCCACCATCGCCACCGATCCGCGTCGCGATCGCGGTGACATGCTCGTCCGCATCATTACCAACAGCGATGATCCCAAATGCGCGATGGGATGTTGATAAACGGCGCCGAGGTCGCTACCGCCGCCAGGCACGCCGGATTAGCTCAGCGGTAGAGCAGCGGTTTTGTAAACCGAAGGTCGGGGGTTCAATCCCCTCATCCGGCACCACACAGCCTGTTGATCCGGGATTAGCCGGAACTATGCGGGATTTCTGGCGCGATTTCCAAGGGCTCTCGTGGGCCGCCATCGCCGCTTCGTTCCGAGACGCCTCTCAGAGAGCAGTTACAGTTTTCCCTTATTATCAGACAAAATCCTATCTAAATACTCGCCGCCTTTTAACAATAAAACAGATAATATCGTAATTCCTACGAAATACGCTAGCGCTTGAATGAGCATTGTTAGAACATGAAGTAAACTAACATCAAAATTTTCCCGATAAAATCTAATGAATAACAAGGAAAACATTGAAGGTATCGTAATTCTAAACATGAAATTTTTAGCAGGCTTGTTAAACAGCTTATTCAATGTTTTCAGCATTAACCACCCACATAGCTTTGGCATGTTTTCTGTAAATTAGCTTCCAAATTTAACCCTGATCGAATGTAAACATCAAGGCCTTGATACGAAATGAATTTTTGAGGTTCTCACGGGATCAAGACTGTTCGATCATCATGCTGTCCAGGTCGATAATTATTCAATTAAATCAATCTCATACTGTCAGCCGGATCGCGATATTGCTGTCGCCCGAAGCATTGCCGAACCGACCGGAGTCACTTGTCATCCGCCCCATATCGCAGGCATAGGCCGTCGCCCGCCCGTCCGGCGCATCGGGAAGATCAATGAATGCGCTCCCTTCGCCTCGCACCGTCGGGCTCGACTTCGGCACCACCAACAGCGTTGCCGCGCTATCGCAAGCCGGCGATGACGTCCGCCTGATCGATTTCGCGAGTCCGTCCGGCGCAACCGATGTATTCCGTTCGGCGCTGTGTTTCTGGGAAGACGATACACGATCAAACGGTGTCGCTTTCGAGGCCGGCCCTTGGGCGATTGCCGAGTATCTCGCCTGGCCGCAAGGCTGCCGCTTCGTTCAATCCTTCAAGTCCGTCGCTGCCAACAGCAGCTTCGAGCGCGCGACAATTTTCGAGCAACGCTACAGCTTCGAAGCGCTCGGCAAGGCCTTCCTCAAGCGATTGGCGGCACACGCCGGCGGCGCGCTCGACGACATTGGACGCGTCGTCGTCGGTCGGCCTGTTGCCTATGCCGGCAGCAATCCCGATCCCGTGCTGGCGCGCGAGCGCTACGACCAGATGTTCGCTGGGTTTGGTGGCGAGATCCACTATGTCTATGAGCCCCTGGCGGCCGCATTCAGCTATGCCGCCCGACTGACCGATGAGGCAACGGTGCTGGTTGCCGATTTCGGCGGCGGCACC
>JAAFIT010000196.1:0-396 GCA_013298745.1 Sphingomonadales bacterium | reverse complement strand
TCTCGATCGTCCATATGAAGGCGCCGGGAACATCGTCGCGCTTCACCGCGCTCGGCCATGCCGGGATCGGGCTTGCCGGCGACGATTTCGATTTTCGGCTGCTTGACGGGCTCGTGCTGCCGCGGCTCGGCAAGGGCAGCCAGTATCGGTCATTCGACAAGTCACTTGTCATTCCGGCAAGCTATTTTGCCGATTTCGGTAACTGGTCGCGGCTGGCGCTGATGCGCAATCGCCGGACGATGGAGGAACTGCGACGGTTGCAGAAACAAGCCGATGATCCCGCGGCCATTGCCCGCCTGATCGCGGTGATCGACAACGACCTTGGCTACCCGCTGTATGAAGCGATCGGGCGCGTCAAGCGCAGCCTGTCCAGCGAAGCCGGCGCCACCTTCCATT
>JAAFIT010000194.1 GCA_013298745.1 Sphingomonadales bacterium | reverse complement strand
CCGCAGGCAGCGAGCAGCAGCAGCACCGCAAGACCAGCGGCGCACCTCACAGCGTCGCCCGGGCCGCGGCAATCGCCGTGCGCACATTGGTCGGCGCGGTGCCGCCGAAACTGGTGCGGCTGGCAACCGAGGCTTCCACCGACAGCACGTCGCGCACTGCCGGCGTGATCCGCGCATCGATCGCGGCAAGCTCGGTATCCGTCAGGCCATCGAGCATCACGCCCTTGGCTTCGGCCGCCTTCACGGCGCGCCCGGTGATATCATGCGCCTGGCGGAACGGCACTTTCGCCTCGCGCACCAGCCAGTCGGCCAGGTCGGTTGCGGTCGAAAAGCCGCCGGCGGCCGCAGCGCGCATCCGGTCGGCGTTGAAGTCCAGCGTCTCCACCATCCCGGTCATCGCGACCAAGCATAGCATCAGCGTATCGTGTGCGGCGAACACCGTCGCCTTGTCGTCCTGCATGTCCTTAGAATAGGCGAGCGGCAGGCCCTTCATGATGACGCCCAATGTCTGGAAGGCGCCGAGCAGCGTGCCGGCCTTGGCGCGGACCAGCTCGGCGGCATCGGGGTTGCGCTTTTGCGGCATGATCGAGCTGCCGGTGCTCCAGGCATCGGGCAGGGTGACAAAGCCGAACGGCTGGCTCGCCCAGATGATGATTTCCTCGGCCAGCCGCGACAGATGCAGCCCGGCCATGGCGGCTGCCGACAGATAATCGAGCGCGAAATCGCGGTCGGACACGCTGTCGAGCGAATTGCGCGTCGGCCCGGCAAAGCCGAGCGCCGCAGCCGTGGCGGCGCGATCGATTGGGAAACCGGTCCCGGCCAGTGCCGCGCTGCCCAACGGGCACTCGTTCATGCGCGCGGCGGCATCGCGGAAGCGCGAGCGATCACGCCCCGCCATTTCGACATAAGCTAGCAGATGGTGGCCCAGCGTCACCGGCTGCGCCACCTGCAAATGGGTGAACCCCGGCATGATCGTTTCGGCGTGCTGTTCCGCCCGGTCGAGCAGCGCCAGCGTCAGCGCCTTCAGCCCGGCATCGGCATCGCCACATGCGCTTTTGACCCACAGCCGGAAATCGGTCGCAACCTGATCATTGCGCGATCGTGCCGTGTGCAGACGCCCCGCCGCCGGCCCGATCAGCTGTGCCAGCCGGGTCTCGACATGCATGTGAATGTCTTCGAGCGCGATATCCTCGACCAGGCCGCCGGCGGCATATTCGGCTTCGATGGTGGCGAGGCCGGCAAGGATGGCTGTCACATCATCGGCGGCAAGAATGCCGGTGGCGCCCAGCATCGTCACATGGGCGCGGCTGCCGGCCAGATCTTCACGCCACAATCGCTTGTCGACGCCGATGGATGCGTTTATCTCCCGCATTGCAGCATCAGGCCCGCCGGCAAAGCGTCCGCCCCATAGTGGGTTGGAATGCGGGGCGTCGGGCGCTGTGACGGTCGATGAAGGGGCAACTTCGGTCATGGGCGGAACAACATGGGCATGAGAACGACACGGCTCCTGCTGGCTATCGGCGCCGCGGCAACGCTTGCGGGTTGCGATGGCGGCGATACGGGAAAGACGGCAGCGCCGCAAGCAACGGCAAAAGCCGCCACCACGCCAAGCGCGGCCGCGGCAAAGCTCAACATCATCGATCGCAGCCATGCCGGCACGCCGGCGCCCGATGTGGTGTTCGAATGGCACAGCGGTGAACCGGTGCATGTCTCCGATTTTGCCGGGCAGAAGGTGCTGGTGAACCTGTGGGCGACCTGGTGCGCGCCCTGTATCGCCGAAATGCCGGTGCTCGATCAGCTGGCGGCGTCACGCCGCGGCAAGATGGTGGTGCTGCCGATCTCGCAAGACATGGAAGGCTGGATTGCGGTCAACAAGTTCTTCCGGCCGGGCAAGTTCAACACGCTCGAACCCTATGTCGACCAGCCGGGCTCGTTCGCCGAAGCGATCAAGGCCAAGGGTCTGCCGGTCTCCATCCTCTATGACGAGCAGGGTAAGGAAATCTGGCGGGTGGCGGGAACGCCGAAGTGGCTGGAGCTGGGGATGAAGGGCGTGATTTGAGGGGGGTAGTCCCCAAAATGAACACGTCATCCCGGACTTGATCCGGGATCCCGCTTTTTCTTCGGATTTCAAAGAGCAGGCAGGGCACGGGCAAAGCCCGTGCTGACGTCGGACGGGTTCGAGGCGGAAAGGCCGCCTCGCCCCGCCGGCCGGTCTGGCGCGAGTCCGCGCCCAGTTCGGCGATTGCTGCGCAATCCCCTCACGAGGCGCAGCCGCGCTGCGACTAGTGGTTCATCGCATCAAAAAAGTCCTTGTTCGTCACGCTGTCCTTCATCTTGTCGATGAGGAACTCGACTGCGTCGACAGTGCCCATCTGCATGAGGATGCGGCGCAGCACCCACATCTTCGACAGGGTGTTCTTGTCGACGAGCAGCTCTTCCTTGCGGGTGCCGGACTTGCCGATGTCGATCGCCGGGAAGACGCGCTTGTCGGCGATCTTGCGATCGAGCACGATTTCGCTGTTGCCCGTGCCCTTGAACTCTTCGAAAATCACTTCGTCCATGCGGCTGCCGGTATCGATCAGCGCGGTCGAGATGATGGTCAGCGAACCGCCTTCCTCGATGTTGCGTGCGGCACCGAAGAAGCGCTTGGGGCGCTGCAGGGCGTTGGCATCGACACCGCCGGTCAGCACCTTGCCGCTGCTCGGGACCACGGTGTTGTAGGCGCGGCCGAGGCGGGTGATGTTGTCGAGCAGGATGACGACATCGCGCTTGTGCTCCACCAGCCGCTTGGCCTTTTCGATGACCATTTCGGCGATCTGGACGTGGCGGGTGGCGGGCTCGTCGAAGGTCGAGGAGATCACCTCGCCCTTCACCGTGCGCTGCATGTCGGTGACTTCCTCGGGCCGCTCGTCGATCAGCAGCACGATCAGGAAAATCTCGGGGTGGTTGGTCGAGATGCTGCGCGCGATGTTCTGCATCATCATCGTCTTGCCGACGCGCGGCGGCGCCACGATCAGGCAGCGCTGGCCCTTGCCGAGCGGCGCGACGATATCGATGATGCGGCCGGTCTTGTCCTTGATCGTAGGGTCGTTGTTATCAAGGTTGAGCTTTTCGTCCGGATAGAGCGGCGTCAGATTGTCGAAATTGACGCGGTGGCGGACGACTTCAGGGTCGTCGAAATTGATGGCGATCACGCGGACGAGGCCGAAATAGCGCTCGCCATCCTTGGGACCGCGGATTTCGCCTTCGATGGTGTCACCGGTGCGCAGGCCGAATTTGCGGACGATCTGCGGCGTCACGTAAACATCGTCGGGGCCGGCGAGATAATTGCTGTCTGCCGAACGCAGGAAGCCGAAGCCATCGGGCATCACCTCGATGGTGCCGGTGCCGGTGATTTCATTGCCGGCGTCGGCGGTCGCCTTCAGAATGGCGAAGATAATGTCCTGCTTGCGCAGGGTCGAAGCGTTCTCGATGCCGAGTTCCTCCGCCATGACCACCAGGTCGGCGGGGGTTTTGCGCTTGAGATCGTGAAGATGCATTTTCGTCTTTTCAGGTAAGAGTCCGGGCGCTGTCGAAGGTCTGTAACCGGCGATGGCGGGACTGGGTGACCACACGCGAGGACCGGTGCGGTGGCTGTGAAATAAGCGCACCGCGACGCGATGACAAGCGCGGAAAGTGACAAAAGCCAGCCACCGGCAATGAATCTCTGGCCTTTCGCGGCGTCCGCGCCGGGCGGGGTGCAAGGTGTTGCAGGGAGGGCGCGAGACGCATCCCGGCTGTATAACCGATTTGGTGATATTTGTCGAGAGCAAAGCCGCCGGCGGCTGGGGCCATCGGCCCCAAACCTCGATTGTTGTCGCGGGCACACCGAGCCAAATTCGCACTGTTGGAGAGCCAGTGGGTGCCAGTAGCGCCAGCACGCCGTGGTGGCGGTTCCAATCCGTCCGGCCCCGGATCAAGTCCGGGGTGACGTGAGTTGCGGAAGATTTGTCTGACAACCAAACGGGTCAAGGGTCCGCGACCCTTGCCGCCGGAGGCATTTTTCTATTCTTCTGGCGCTTGTTATGGATGGTGAGGAGGAACTGCCGATGCCGGTTGAAGCGCTGGGGGATTATGACGACAGCAACATCTTTGCCCGCATTTTGCGCGGCGAGATCCCGTCAAAGCGGGTGTTCGAGAATGAATGGGCCATCGCCTTTCACGACATCAACCCGCAAGCACCGGTGCATGTGCTGGTGATTCCGCGCGGCGCCTATCGGTCCTGGGCGGATTTTTCGGCGAAGGCGAGCGATGCCGAAATCGCCGGATTCGTCCGCGCCGTCGGCAGTGTGGCGCGCGATCTCGGTCTGGAAGATCCGGGTTATCGGCTGCTCGCCAATGCCGGGATCAACGCGCATCAGGAGGTGCCGCACCTGCATGTGCATCTGTTCGGCGGCAAGCCGCTGGGGCCGATGCTGGCGCGTTAAGCGCCGATCAGGCCGGCAAGGCGTCGATGCGTCGCCACAGCATGAACTGCTGGCTGATGACCATGCCCAGTGCGAACAGCATCGAGGCATCGATGATCGTCGACGCCCAGAGGCCGGGGGTGGAGCCGCCCGGATCGATGCCGCCGATCTGGCGAACTGCCATACGGACGCCGACCAGCACGATGATGGCCAGCAGCGCCACGGGTGATGCCTGCGCCAGCAGATGGCCGGTTTCGGGTTCGCGCCACAGCCGCAGCGTGTGTGCCCGGGCGGTGCCGGCGGCAACGCCAAGCCCAGCGGCCAACGCCATGGCGGCGTACTGCAGGATGCCGAACGGCGGGTGCGGCGTGAACCACAGCCCCATGCTGATCCCGAGCGTGGCGAACAGCGGTCCGATCCACAGCTTGCCGACATGGATGCGCTTGGGCTTGCGGGCGCGCAGCAGGATGACAGCCACAACCAGCAGCGGAATTGCAAAGGGCAGGATGCGCGGCAGATCGGCGGTTGTCATGTCCCGATTTGTGCCGCAAGCGCGGCCAATTCGTCAAATCGTGCCGCTGGGTTTGTGGTGCGGTTGCTTGCAGCGGCGCGGCTTTCGCGCCAGAGCCCGATGATGGATCAGTTGCCGATTTTTCTCTCGCTTGCCGGCCGGGCCGTTATTCTTGTCGGTGACGGCGAGGCGGCGGCGGCCAAGGCGCGGCTGGTTACGGCGGCAGGCGGGCGAATCGTCGGCGAGGCCGAGGGCGGCGTTGTCGCCTTTGTTGCCCTTGATGACGAAGGCGAGGCCGCTGCGGCAGCGGCACGGCTGCGGGCCCGCGGCTTGCTCGTCAATGTCGTCGATCGGCCTGCGATGAGCGATTTCCTGATGGGGGCGATCATCGACCGCTCGCCGGTGGTGGTGGCCGTTTCGACCGGCGGTGCCACCGCAAGCCTGTCGCGCGCCCTGCGGGGCCGGCT
>JAAFIT010000193.1 GCA_013298745.1 Sphingomonadales bacterium | reverse complement strand
ATTCCGGTCACGCCGCGCGTCTCGGTCGCAGCGGATCCGGCGTTCATACCGCTCGGCGCGCCCTTGCGAGTCATCACCCGCCTTAGCGGTGACCGTCCACTCGCGGCGTTAATGGTGGCACAGGACACCGGCGGCGCCATCAAGGGCGCCAATCGGATCGATCTGTTCATGGGCGCCGGCGCACAGGCCCGCGCCGATGCCGGCGCACAATCCGCGGTGGCCGACATCGCCATCCTGCTCCCTCGCGCCGCCGCAGCGCGGCTGCTGGCGCACTGACCATGGCAAGGCGGCTTAGCGCGCACGAGAATGCCTTGTGGCAACGGGTTGCAGCAACCGTGCGTCCGATTGGCGGCAAGACCAGGGTAGAGGCACCGACACTGCCACCGGCCCCCATACCCGCCGCACCGCGCACGATGCCAAAGCCGCCCGAGCCGCCACCGCTACGTCGCCCGGTTGTGCCCGTCACCGCTGCCACTCTCGATGGCGGCTGGGACCAGCGGTTGCGGCGCGGCCAGATCCGTCCCGACCGTGTCATCGATCTGCACGGCTACACGCTTGCCGATGCTCATGCGGTGCTGGCGACAGCACTCGATGATGCCGCTATGGATGGCACGCGCGTCATCCTCGTCATCACCGGCAAGGGCCGCCATGACCGGCCGTCGCTGATCAAGGCCGAACTTGCTGACTGGCTGCAAAGCGGCGCGTTCCGCCATCGCATCGCCGCCTTGCGTCCGGCCCATCCGCGCCATGGTGGCGGCGGCGCTTACTATCTTATCTTGCGGCGGACAGCGGTGGCGCAGGTGCGCTAGGACTTGTCGATATCGCCAGCGCAAGAGAGTTCGCCCATGTCCGAAACCAATATCCTTGTCGAAATCGATGCCGGCGTCGCCGTGGTGACGATGAACCGCCCGCAAGCGATGAACGCGCTGTCGGCCGGGTTGCGCCGCGATCTCGCCGCGGCGATGCGGCAACTCGAGGCCGATGCCGGCGTCCGTGTCGTCATCCTGACCGGCGCCGGCGATCGCGCCTTCACCGCCGGGCTCGATTTGAAGGAACTCGGGCAGCAGGGGCTAGGTGCCGCCAATGCTGAAGGCCCCGACGACAACCCGGTGAAAGCCATCGAACTGCTAACGAAGCCGTGTATCGGCGCCATCAACGGTGTCGCGATCACAGGCGGCTTTGAAGTCGCGCTTGCCTGCGATGTGCTTATCGCATCCGAACGCGCTCGCTTTGCCGATACCCATGCCCGCGTCGGCATCATGCCGGGCTGGGGGCTTTCGCAGAAACTGTCGCGTCTCATTGGCCCCTATCGCGCCCGCGAACTGTCGCTGACCGGCAATTTCCTCGATGCGAACACCGCCTGCGCCTGGGGCCTCGTCAATCGCGTTGTGCCGGCGATCGAGTTGCTCGCCACCGCCAAAGCGCTGGCCGCCGATATGGCGACAATCGATCCGGCCTTCAGCGCTGCCTATAAGCGGCTGATCAATGATGGTTACGCCATGACCTTCGGCGAGGGCATGGCGCTCGAACAGACCCGATCGGTCGCCGCCAACTCCCAAGTTTCCGCCGATGCCGTTGAAACCGCCCGCGCTGCTGTCCAGGCGCGCGGTCGCAGCCAGTAAGGACCAGACCCATGGCCACAGCCTTTGCCGATCCCGTCATGCCCTTCCCCGGTTTCGACCGCGCCAGTGAGGACAATATCCTCGTCAACCCTGAGGCGACAGCGGACGAAAGCGTTCATGCCGTTTACAATCGGTTGCGCGCCGAAGACCCGGTACACTGGTGCGAGCCCACCGGTTATCGCCCGTTCTGGGCGGTAACGCGCCATGCCGACATCACCACCGTAAGCAAGGCCAACAGCCGCTTCATCAATTCCAAGCGCACCTATCTTGCCCCGGCCGAGGCGGAAAAGTGGACGATGGACATGATCGGTGACACCCATCTGTTCCGCAGCCTCGTCGATCTTGACGATCCGTTGCACATGAAGCTGCGCCGGCTCACGCATGACTGGTTCCTGCCCGCCAATCTGCGCAAGCTGGAGCCGATGATCAGCGCGGTCGCCAAGGACCATGTCGATCGCATGGCAGCGCTGGGCAATGAATGCGATTTCGTCAATGAAATTGCGCTCTTCTACCCGCTGCGTGTCATCATGCGCATCCTGGGCGTACCCGAATCTGATGAGCCGATGATGCTGCGGATGACGCAGGAAATGTTCGGCGCGCAGGACCCCGATGTCGTGGCGCGTTCCAAGCTGATCACCCAGGGGATCGGAGTTACATCAGGCAGCGGCAATCCGCAGGTCGATCTGTTTGCGCTGGCGCAAGAATATTTCGCCTATTTCGGCGCCATCACCGCCGATCGCCGCGCCAATCCACGGGATGATCTTTCAACGATCATCGCCAACGGTACTGTCGATGGCGCGCCGATCGGCGAAAAGGAGGCGATGAGCTATTACGTCATCGCCGCAACCGCCGGGCATGACACCACCAGCTCGACCACTGCCGGCGGCTTCGAGCAACTCGTCCGCAACCCCGATCAACTCACCCGGCTGCAGGCTGACCCGTCGTTGTTGCCGAGCGCCGTCGAGGAGATGATCCGTTGGGTCACGCCGGTGAAGCATTTCATGCGCACCGCCACCGAAGATTGCGAGCTTGGCGGCCGCAAAATCCTCGAAGGCGATGGCCTGTGCCTGTTCTACTGGTCGGGCAATCGTGACGAGCGCGTGTTCGATAAGCCATTCGAATTCCGCGTCGATCGCAGTCCCAATCCGCAGACGGCGTTCGGCAACGGCGTGCACATGTGCCTTGGCCTCCATCTCGCCCGGCTGGAAATCCGGCTGCTGATGGCCGAACTGCTGCCGCGGCTGAAATCGGTCGAACTCGCCGGCGAGCCGAAGAATTCGATCGCCAATTTCGTTTCGGGCCGCAAGACCCTGCCGATCCGGTTCCAGATGCGATGAAGGGCGATCCGCGCCGGCGTGATCTCGCCGCCTATCCCTGGTCATTGACGCTCGAAACGCGCTTTGCCGACATGGACGTCAATCGCCACCTCAACAATGTCGCGATCGCCCGGTTCTTTGAAGAAACGCGTATCCGCTTCAACTGGGGCCTGATCGCCCGCAACGAACTGAGCCAGCGCCCACATTATCTCGTCGCCCATGTCGCGGTCGATTATCTCGGCGAGGGCGGCTATCCCGATCCGGTGACGATGACCTATGCCGTCGGGCATATCGGCACCAGCAGCTTTCGCTGCCTGATGGGCATGTTCCAGAATGGCGGCTGCATCGCGCTGTGCGATTCGGTGCTTGTCCATCGCGGCCCGGCCGGGCCATCGCCCTTGCCGGCGGAATTGCGCACCCGGCTTGAGGCTTTTCCCCTGGCAGGCTAAAGCGCGCCATCCTTAGGAGTTCATCATGACCGACACCTTCTCGACCCTGACCCTCAGCCTCGATTCCGGTGGCGATGTCGTCATCAAGCTGCGGCCTGATCTGGCCCCCGGCCATGTCGCCCATATCGGCGCCCTCGCCAACGAAGGCTTTTACAACGGCCTGACCTTCCACCGCGTCATCCCCGGCTTCATGGCGCAGGGCGGTTGCCCCAACGGCAGCGGCATGGGCGGATCGAAGCGCCCGAACCTCAAGGCCGAATTCAGCGCCGAGCCGCACGTCCGCGGCACCGCATCGATGGCGCGTTCGTCGAACCCCGACAGCGCCAACAGCCAGTTCTTCATCTGCTTCGACAATGCCGGCTTCCTCGATCGCCAGTACACGGTCTGGGGCGAAGTGACGTCGGGCATGGAATTCATCGACGCGCTGCCCAAGGGTGAGCCGCCGCGCACACCCGGCAAGATCCTCAAGGCCGTCGCAGCCTGATCACCCGGCGGGGCCGACCGCATGGCCGCGCCGCTTGCCGCCAGTGACATCGCCATTCTGCAGCGCGCCTTTGCGCTGGTGCAGGCGGGCGATGGTGCTGGCGGCGCAGCATTGCTGAACGGTCTTACAACGGCCGCACGGGGCCACCACGACAGCTTGACGGTCGCGGCCTTTGCGCAAAAAGCGCAAGGTGCATTGGCAAAGGCACGCACCTTGTTCGAAGCCGCGACGCGCGCGGCACCGGACCACCCCGGCATATGGAACAGTTACGCCAACCTGCTTGATGAAGTCGGCGAGCATGATGCGGCGATCGCCGCCTACAGCAAGGCACTGGCAATCGATCCAGGCGCTGCGGCGACCTGGACAAATCTTGCCACTGCCGCAATCGCCGCCAGCCGCTGGGATGAGGCCGCAACGGCACTCGAACGCGCGCTGGTATTGGCTCCGAACGATGCGCGGGCCTTAGGCGCAAAAGGACTGGTGGAGGCGGGTCGCGGACGGCAAGCAGAGGCCGTCAACGCTTATCGTGCGGCTCTGAAGTTTGCACCCGGCGACGCCAAGGTGCGCCATAATCTTGCGGTTGCACTGCGCCGGCTTGGCCGTGCTGATGATGCGATGGCGGCACTTGGCACGCCGGACCTCGCGGACAGTGCGGTACTGCGCGGGCATCTGCTCGCCGACCTGGGGCAATTCGAGGCGGCCATTGGCCAGTATCAAGCGGTTCTGGCGCGTGCGCCCCAGCATGGCCCCACGCTCGACGCACTCGCAGAACTTTTACCGCAGCTTGGTCGGTCCTCAGATGCTCTTGCCGGCTATCGCGCGGCGCTGACGACATCCGCGCCAGCGGCGCTGTGGCGTGCCGCAATCGGCGCCGCCAAGGGCCTTGGCGAGCACGCGACCATGCTCGAATGGGCGCGACGAGCGGGGGCGGCGCATGGGCCCCATCCCGATTGGGCGCTGTCCGAAGCCGGGGCGCTGTCGCAACTGGGCCATAGCGCGGAGGCGTTGACGGTTGCGCAAGCCGCAGCGCGCGCATTTCCAGATAGTGACGGTGCGGAAAATTACATCGCCTGGCTTTTGCTGAAGGCTGGCGATCCCGAACAGGCCGAAGGCCATGCGCTGCGGGCGACAGAATTGGCGCCGCTCAACCAATCGCCTTGGGCGCTATTGAGCCTGATCTGGCGGCTGACGGGTGACGCGCGCGAGGTCTGGTTGGCTGACTATGACCGATTGGTGATCTCTGCCGAGATCGAATCGCCTGCTGGCTGGCCAAACCTTACAAGCTTTCTCGGCGATCTGGCGGCGACGCTGACGTCACGTCACCAGACATTGGCTGCGCCAGCCGATCAATCGCTGCGTGGCGGCACGCAAACCCGCGGCGCTCTTTTCGAATCCAGTGATCCGGTATTGCTGGCGCTGCAAAAAGCCCTCATCGACACTGTGCACGCCAGCCTGGCGCCGCTGACACATGATCAGCGCCATCCGTTTCTGGGGCGGTTGGGCAAGGGGGTTACAATGGCCGGATCATGGTCGGTCCGGCTGCGCGCCCAGGGCTTTCACATCAGCCACATTCACCCGTC
>JAAFIT010000192.1 GCA_013298745.1 Sphingomonadales bacterium | reverse complement strand
CCGGCGATGCTGATCAGCTTCGTGCTGGCAGCGGTCGTCTGCGGCCTTGCCGCACTATGCTATGCCGAACTGGCCTCGATGGTGCCGGTGTCAGGCTCGGCCTATACCTACAGCTATGCGACCTTTGGTGAAATCCTCGCCTGGGTGGTCGGCTGGGCGCTGGTGCTCGAATATGCCGTCGCAGCGAGCGCCGTCGCCGTTGGATGGTCAGGTTACGCCGTGGGTGTGCTTGAAAACTTCGCCGGGATTGAACTGTCGAAGGCGCTGGTGAACGGCCCCTATGCCGGTGGCATCATCAACCTGCCGGCGGTGGTCATATCGCTCGCCGTCACCTGGCTGCTGGTTGTCGGCACCAAGGAAAGCGCCACGGTCAACGCCGTGCTTGTTGCCGTCAAGGTTGCGGCACTCGCCGCCTTCATCGCGCTGTCGATCCCGGCGGTGGAGGCCAAGAACTTCGTGCCGTTCATGCCGCTCGGCCCGGGCAGCGCCATCAGCGCCGCCTCGATCATCTTCTTCGCCTTCGTCGGCTTCGATGCGGTCTCCACGGCGGCCGAGGAAACCAAGAACCCGCAACGCAACATCCCGATCGGGCTGATCGCCAGCCTCGTCATCTGCACGATCTTCTATCTGCTCGTCGGCACCGGCGTCATCGGCAGCTATGGTGCCCAGCCGATCCTCGATGCCGCCGGCAACGCGCCGATGCCCGGCTCCACCGAAATGGCCGCGCTGTGCGATGCCGCCACCAATTCACCGGTGGTCTGCTCAAAGGAAGCGCTGGCGCATGTGCTGCGCGAAATCGGCCATCCGGGCGTGGGCAACGTCCTCGGCCTCGCTGCTGGCTTTGCACTGCCGTCGGTGGTGCTGATGATGATGTTCGCGCAAACGCGCGTTTTCTTCGTCATGTCACGCGATGGCCTGCTGCCGCGCGGCCTGTCGAAAATCCACCCCAAGTACAAGACGCCGCACATCGTCACCATGGTCACCGGCGCCGCGGTGACCATTGCTGCCGCCTTCTTCCCGGTCGGCCAGCTTGCCAGCGTCTCGAACGGCGGCACGCTGTGCGCCTTCTTCTTCGTGGCGCTCGCCATCATGGCGTTGCGCCGCACCAACCCCGATCGCAAGCGCTCGTTCCGCACCCCGGCGGTGTGGATCGTCGCGCCGCTCGCTGCCGCCGGCTGCCTGCTGCTCTTCGGCTTCCTGTCTTGGGTATCGCAGGTGGTGTTCTTCGGCTGGGCCGCCATCGGCCTCGTCTTCTACTTCATCTATGGCCGCAGCCGCTCCAACGTCGCGCTCGGCATCGATGAACCGGGCGCGCCCGCCGACCTGGTTTAAGGCCGCTTGCCGCCATGCCGGAGCGATCCGGCGTGGCGGCAACAGCCGTTACAATCGCGCCTTGGGGAAGCCCGCCCATACCGCATCATAATCGGGCTGCGCCCGCGCCATCGCCCAGTCGGTGACGCGATACGGCCAGCAGCTTTCGATCATGAACGCCATGGTGCCATCGATCTTGTGCGGCTTCAGATCGGCCGCCGTCGCCGCCTGCCAGCTCGCAACATCCGGCCCGTGCGCGCTCATCATGTTGTGCAGCGACAGGCCTCCGGGCGAGAAGCCGCCGGCTTTGGCATCATAGGCGCCGGTGATCAGCCCCATGGCTTCGGACATCAGGTTGCGGTGGAACCACGGCGGCCGGAACGTGTCCTCCGCCACCATCCAGCGCGGCGGGAAGATGACGAAATCGGCGTTGGCACGGCCGGGCGTGTCGCTGGGCGACGTCAGCACCGTGAAGATCGACGGGTCGGGATGGTCGTAACTCACCGTCCCCAGCGTATTGAACCGCCGCAGATCATATTTCACCGGCGCCAGATTGCCGTGCCAGGCGACGACATCGAAGGGCGAATGCGGCAGTGTCGTCGTCCACAGCTTGCCGCCGAACTTCTGCACCAATTCAAAAGGTTCATCACGATCCTCGAACCACGCCACCGGGCTTTCGAAATCGCGCGGATTGGCGAGGCCGTTGCTGCCGATCGGGCCGAGATCGGGCAGCCGGAACGGCGCGCCGTGATTTTCGCACAGATACCCGCGCACCGGCCCATCGGGCAGTTCGACCCGGTACCGCACGCCGCGCGGGATGAGGGCGATTTCGAGCGGTTCGAGATCGATGACCCCCATTTCGGTGAGCAGCCGCAGCCGGCCCTGTTCCGGGATGATCAGCATCTCGCCGTCAGCGGAAAAGAACGCCTGATTGCCCATGCTCTGCGTCGCGGCATAGGTCGAAACCGTCACGCCGGTCAGCGCTTCCGGGTCGCCGTTCCACAGCACCGGCATCACCGAATCATGGAAGCTTGTCGGTTTCTCGGGAAGAGGCCTTGGGTCCCAGCGCAGCCGATTGGGATTGGCGGGCAAGGTGCGATTGCCGGCCGGATCAAGCGCCAATGCAAAGGCGCCATGCGGTGCCGATGGCCGCAGCCGGTATAGCCACGACCGGCGGTTCTCGCTGCGCGCCATGGTGAACGCGGTTCCCGAAAGCTGTTCGGCATAAAGCCCGAACGCCGGCCGCTGGGGCGAGTTGCGCCCCACCGGCAGCGCGCCTGGAACCGCCTCGGTGGCGAAGTGATTGCCGAAACCGGACATCATCATCGGGCTGTGCCTCCGGTGGCTGGGGCCATCGGCCCCAGACCCCATACAATGCGTTTGCAATCACACGACGTCATTGGCGTAAAAACACCAAAGGGGTCTGGGGCCGATGGCCCCAGCCGCCGGAGGCACTTTTCTCAGGCACCTTGCGTCGCCGGAATCACCCCGCGGCGCATCTGATCGAGCTCGAGCGATTCGAACAGCGCCTTGAAATTGCCTTCGCCAAAGCCGTCATTGCCCTTGCGCTGGATGATCTCGAAAAAGATCGGCCCGACCATGTTTTCGGTGAAGATCTGCAGCAGGAGGCCGCCGCCGGTTTCGGGGGCGCCATCGATGAGGATGCGGCGCTTGCGCATTTCCTCGACATCATGGCCATGGCCGGGCAGCCGCTGGTCGATCAGATCGAAATAGGCGTCGATCGTGTCCTGGAACTTGACACCGCGGGCGCGCAGCCGATCGACGGTATCGAAGATATTGTCGGTGGCCAGCGCGATGTGCTGGATGCCCTCGCCCTTGTAGGCGCGCAGAAACTCCTCGATCTGGCTGTGCTCGTCCTGGCTCTCGTTGAGCGGGATGCGGATCTTGTCGTCGGGTGCCGTCATCGCCTTGGAGAACAGGCCCGTCGATTGGCCTTCGATGTCGAAATAGCGGATTTCACGGAAGTTGAAGATCCGCTCGTAGAATTCCGCCCAATGCGCCATGCGGCCGCGATTGACGTTGTGGGTCAGGTGATCGAGCGTGTGGAGGCCGACGCTGTTGTCCATCGGCGTTGCGCCCTCGACGGGGCGGAAATCGACATCATAGATTTCGCGCTCGCCGGCGTTGTCGACCAGATAGAGGTTCGAACCACCGATGCCTTCGATCGCCGGGATGTTCAATTCCATCGGCCCGACGCGGCCGTGCACGGGCTTGGCGCCGCGCTTCACCGCCTCGGCAAAGGCCGCCGCCGCATCATGGACATGGAAGGCCATGGCATTGGCCGACGGGCCATGCTGGTTGCGGAAATCCGCCACCTGGCCGTCGCTGTCCATGTTGAGGATGAAATTGATCCCGCCCTGCGCGTAGCGCCGGACATTCTTGGAGCGGTGGGTGCCGACATGGGTGAACCCCAACGCGACGAACAGCCCTGCCAGCGCCTCCGGGTCCGGGCTGGTGAATTCGACGAATTCAAAGCCATCGAGGCCAAGGTCGTTGGGCTTTGGTGCGGTCTTGCTCGTCACGATGTCATCCCCTCGATTCGATGGGATATTAGTAACAGATGTTACGGTTCTTCGCAAGCCGCCCTTAGCTGTGCCAGCGCCCGGCGCAGCGCTTCGCTCTCGGCTGGCGACAGGGCGGCGAGAAGGCGGGCTTCGACCTCCAGCGCTTGCGGCGCGACGATGTCGTGGATGCGCTGGCCTTCGGCGGTCGGGCTGAGGCGCAAAGTCCGCCGATCGCCGGTATCGCGGGCGCGATCGATCAGCCGCCGCGTGCTGAGCGCGGTGACGGCACGGCTGATGGTCATCTTGTCCATGCCGGTGGCTTGGCCCAACTCGACCTGGGTCGGCGCGCCGGCAGCGGTGACGGCGGCGAGCACCCGCCATTCGGCATTGGTCAGCCCGAACCGGCTTTCATAGCCGGTGCCCAGGGCCACGGCGCGCGACACGGCGTTGCTGGCCACCGACAGTTGATAGGGCAGGAAATCGGCGAGGCGGAAGCCGGTGGTCATTCAGGGCCTTTGCGCGGTGGGCACAGCCAAAGCCTAAACGACGGTGGCCATCCCGTCACCATCCGCCCGGCGAAACGACAAGCCGGTAACCCAGGTCGCAGGCATCAAGGGCCATCATCGCCCCGTAACGCCGCTGCCATTCGCCGGTTTCGAGGTCGCTGGCCAGTGCCGCCATGGCGGGCGTGACATCGCCCAACGCCCGAAATGACGACATGGCGGCCCTGATCCGCGGATCGAGATAGGCGGCCGGGCGGCGCCAGTAGGCGCAAAGAAAGCCATCGCTGCAATCATGCGGGATCGGCACCGGTGCTATTTCGACAGGACCAAGGCTGTCGGCATAGCAGGCGAGCGGCGGCATCTGGGCTTCATCAAGGGTGACGAGCGACGGAACATAATCGGCCAGCCAGAAGCCACGAAAGGCTGGATCGTAAGTCAGCACCACGATCGGGCCGCGCGTGACGCGGCGCATTTCCAGCAGCCCCTGCCGCTGGTCCCGCCAGTGATGGACGGTCAGGACCGCCATCGCCGCGTCGAAGGACTTGTCGGGAAAGGGCAGCTGTTCGGCAACACCCTGCACGACCGTGGCGGTAGAGGCCGGGCGTTGCCGGATCATCTCTGCCGAGGGTTCGACAGCGGTCATGGTACGACCGACAGGCTCGTACGACCCGGCGCCCGCACCGACGTTGAGGATCGATTCAGCTGACCCAAGCGCGGCGAGGATCTGGCTGGCGATCCGCGGATCCGGGCGGCGCAATGCGGCGTAATCAACGCCGATCACATCATAGAGCGCCGGTTCGGCAGGCGCCTTGGGCATCAGGCGAATCTGGCCTTCACCGCCATCATCGCCAGCGCTGCCGCGGCCGCTTCGCCGCCCTTGTTCTTCTCGGTCATCCGCGCCCGGGCCCAGGCCTGGGCTTCGTTCTCAACGGTCAATATGCCGTTGCCGATGGCGAGGCCATCGAGCGTCAGCGCCATGATCGCGCGGGCGCTTTCGCCGGCGACAACCTCGAAATGATAGGTTTCGCCGCGAATGACGCAGCCGAGCGCGACATAGCCATCAAAGCCGCCGGCCGAATCGGCAAAGGCGATGGCGGCCGGAATCTCCAGCGCGCCGGGCACGGTGA
>JAAFIT010000191.1 GCA_013298745.1 Sphingomonadales bacterium | reverse complement strand
CGACATAACGGCCACCGAAGGCACCGAAATGCCCGTTGGCGTCAGGACCCGCGCGCAATGACGGCGTGTGGACGTTCATGCAGCGGCCACCGCAGCGGCAAAGGCCTGTATCTTGGCAATGGATTTCACGCCCGGTTGATCCTCGATACCTGATGATACATCGACAAAATCGGGCCGCAACACGGCCAGAGCCGCCCCGACATTGCCGGCATCCAGCCCGCCCGACAAACCCCATGCGAGCGGCAGACGCATTCCATCGAGCAACCGCCAGTCAAACGCCAGACCATTGCCCCCCGGAAGGGTCGCTCCCTTAGGCGCTTTGGCATCGAGGAGCAACCGGTCGGCCGGGCCGGCGCCGGCAATCGCCGCGCGCACATCAGCGCTGGTGGCGACGCCGGCGGCGCGCCACACCGCCTTGCCGGTGCGCGCCTTGACGGCGGCAATGCGCTCAGCGGTTTCGGTGCCGTGCAACTGCAACGTGTCGATTCCGGCGGCGATCACCGCGTCGATCAGGGCGTCATCGGCATCGACGAGCACCGCGACCTTGCCGATGCGCGTCGGCACCCGGGCGGTGAAGCCGGCAGCCTTTTCCGGGCTGATATGGCGCGGCGAGGGCGGAAAAAACACGAAACCGAGATAGGCACCACCCGCCGCTACGGCGGCATCGACGGTATCAGGCGTCGACAGCCCGCAGAATTTGATATCGGTCACGCGAGGCTGCGGGCGATCGCCGCTGCTGCCGCTGCCGGGTCGCTCGCCGCCGTGATCGGGCGGCCGATGACGAGCACCGAAGCACCCGCCGCCAGGGCTGCTTGCGGCGTCATGACGCGCTTTTGATCGCCGACCGCGCTGCCTTCGGGGCGGACGCCGGGGATGACGAGCAGCGCTTCGGGCCAGGCGGCGCGCAGTGCTGCCGTTTCGTGCGGGCTGGCGACGACGCCATCGAGCCCGGCGCCGCGCACGACGCCGGCGAGCCGCGCCACCTGCGCCCCGCTGGTGCCGGCGACACCCATGGCGGCAAGATCGTCATCATCAAGGCTGGTCAGCACCGTCACCGCGACAACCTTGGTGGCCGTCGGCGCTGCGGCGCGCGCCGCCGCCAGCATGGCATGGCCGCCGCCGGCGTGAACGGTGACGATCGCCGGGGCGAGCGGCCCCAGGCTGTGCAGCGCCCCGGCGACGGTATTGGGAATGTCGTGGAGCTTCAGATCGAGAAACACCGGCAGGCCGAGAGCGGCAATGGCGGCAACGCCGGCCGGTCCTTGCGCACAGAAGAATTCGAGGCCGAGCTTCACGCCGCCGACATGCGGCGCCACCGCACTGAGCAGCGCGCGGGCGCCATCGAGCGTCGGTGTGTCCACCGCGACGAACACCGGATTGGTCATGGCGTCAGGCTCCGGCGGGCGGCACGATGGTCGGCTGCGCCTGCGATGGCATCATCGAGGCACGCGTCGGCTCGGCGAGCCCGGCCTTGGCGAGCTTGCGATTGAGCGTCGCCTTGGTGCCGACATGGATCAGCCAGGTCGGCAGCCAGCCGGCCACAAAGGCCAGCGCCAGCAGCAGCGGCAGGCGGATGTTGACCATGCTGCCATCGGGCAAGCGGAAGGGCACCGGAGTCCAATTCGCGACCGCCAGCAGCAGGAACGCCACGGCAAGCGCCGTCACCAGGACCCAACGCAGGATCGTCATTGCCTCTCCCAAAGATCGTACCGGGCGGAGATGCTAACACAGCCGTCCGGGCAAGCGCCACAGCCCGCCGTCACAGTTCGCCATCGATCGGATCGATGCCGATATCGCGCAATGCCGCCATCAGCGCCATCGCGACGGTTTCCAGCAGGGCGACATCGGTGGCGCGGATAACGAAATTGGCGCCGGTCCGGCCTTCGCGCCAGAACGGGTAGCTGCCGATCTGCACGCCGTCATGCGCCTTTTCAACGGCACCCAATGTGGTGGCGACGGTCGATTCCTGCGTCCAGGCCGCCACGGTGCGTGACAGCACCGGCGCGCCGCCCGGCAGCTGGCCATCGAGCGCTGCCAGCATCCCCTGGGTAATCGCGGGCACACCGGCCATGATGAAGATGTTCTCGACCCGAATGCCCGGCGCCTTGGTGCGCGGGTTCTCGATCAGGCTGGCGCCGTCCGGGGTGCGCGCCATGCGCAACCGAGCGTCGGTCAGCTTGTCACCATAATAGCCGGCCAGAATGGCGCGGGCATCGGGGTGGATGATCACCGGCACGCCAAGCGCTGCGGCAATCGCATCGACGGTGATATCGTCGTGCGTCGGGCCGATGCCGCCGGTGGTGAACAGATAATCGTGCTGCACCCGCAGCGCATTCACCGCATCGCCGATGGCGGCCATGTCGTCGGCGACGACGCGCACTTCCTTCAGCCTGATACCCTGCACGCCCAGCCATTTGGCGAGATAGGCGAGATTGGCATCCTGGGTGCGTCCCGACAGGATCTCGTCGCCGATGATCAGCAGCGCGGCGGTGAAGATGCGGGATGTGGCGGTTGTCATGCCATGTCGTTAGCAGAAGCCAGGGCAAAGCGGAAAGGGGCGGCAACGACGCAATCGGGACGCAACATGGGCGCCACATGGACAGGCGCGCGCCGCGGGCTTATTTGTAAGCCCCATGAACACGACCACTCAGGACTTCGTCACCGTTTCCGATCCCGGCGAAGGGACGATCCGCCTCCACACGCCGCAGGCCTTTGAAGGCATGCGCCGCGCCGGGGCCTTTGCCGCCTCGGTGCTCGACATGCTGACGCCGCATGTGGTGCCGGATGTGGTGACCGCCGATCTCGATCGGATGACCTATGATTTCGTCCGCGCGGCCGGCCATCATTCGGCGACGATCTTCTATCGCGGCTACAGTCACAGCCTGTGCATCAGCGTCAATCACGTCGTCTGCCACGGCATCCCGTCGGCGCGAAAGCTGAAGGACGGCGATATCGTCAACATCGATGTGACCGTGGTCGTCGATGGCTGGCACGGCGACACCAGCCGCATGTTCCTCGTCGGCGATGTGCCGCTCAAGGCCAAAAAACTCGTCGATGTCACCTATGAATGCATGATGCGCGGCATCGCGATGGCCAAGCCCGGCAACACATTGGGCGATGTCGGCCACGCCATCCAGAGCCATGCTGAGGCGCAGCGGTTTTCGGTGGTGCGCGATTTCTGTGGTCACGGCCTTGGCCGGGTGTTTCACGATGCGCCGAACGTCGTCCACCTTGGCCGGCCGGGCAAGGGCGTGCTGCTCCGCCCCGGCATGTTCTTCACCATCGAGCCGATGATCAACCTCGGCAAGCCCGATGTGAAGCTGCTCGACGATGGCTGGACGGCAGTGACACGCGACCGCTCGCTGTCGGCGCAGTTCGAACATTCGATCGGCATCACCGAGGACGGCTGCGAGATCTTCACCGCCTCGCCGATGGGGCTGACGGCGCCGCCTTACGCGGTCTGAACAACCCGGCGACGGCGGAACGCCAAGCCGGTAAGGCCGAAGCCGGCGATCAGCATCGCCCAGCTCGCCGGTTCGGGTACCGCGGTGCCGATGACGGCCGAGCCGAGCGGTTTCGATTGGAACGCCGCTATGCGACCGCTGTTGTTGAACCACGCCATTACCGGACCGAAGCCGGCACAGAGCGACGCCAGATTGGTGAAGCAGAGTCCCTGGTTGCTCGCAGCGTCAAAGATCACGAACCGGTCGAAGCTTCCTGCAAATGCCTTGTAATCGAAAAGCAGTTGCGTCGGCGTCGCGGACAGGAGACCGCCAGAGTTGGTAAGCGTCCCGATTCCGGACGTCGTCGCGCCAATGCCATTGACATCGATCGTAATACTGAAATCGACGATATTGGCATTGCTCACCACACCGATCGTGCCATCGGTCCTGATCGCATAATTCACGGTGGCGGTGCCGGCTGGTCCCGAAACATCGATATTGGGCCCTGACGCTTGCCCGATATAGGTAATGGCATCGGCCGCTGTCGATGCCAGCAGCATGCCCGCTGCAATTGCGAAACCGATCTTCATTCGACCCCCCGGTCTGTCGCTTGCTGCCCATGCACAGCGCGTTGACGTCGGGGTAACGATGCGATCGAGCCTGGTCAACGTTCAGGACGCTATTGTCGGCTGCGGATCCCGCGCAAGGCCCCTCTTGCGTGTGCGTCCGTCGCCCCGCACACTGCCATGGTGACGGACGAACCTTCCAGCTCTGGTCATCGCGAACGCCTGCGGGCGCGGTTGCTCGCTGGCGGCGGCGATGGTTTTCACGATTACGAACTGCTCGAATATCTGCTCGGGCTGGCCATTCCGCGGCGCGATACCAAACCGCTGGCCAAGCAGTTGCTCGCCGAATTCGGCAGCCTGCCGGTGCTGCTCGCGGCGACACCGCTGGAATTGAAGCGCGTCGACGGGCTGGGCGATGGCGCGATTGCCGCGCTGAAGTTCGTTGAAGCCGTGTCGCTGCGCTCGCTCAGGACCGCCGCACTCGACCGCCCGGTGCTGTCGGGTTGGCAGGCGCTGACCGACTATCTTCACGCCGCGATGGCGCACCGCGTGACCGAAGAATTCCGCGTCATCTTCCTCAACAATCGCAACGTCATGATCCGCGACGAGACGATGGGAGAGGGCACTGTCAACCAGGCGCCGGTCTACCCGCGCGAGATCGTCAAGCGCGCGCTCGAACTCGGCGCCTCGGCGGTGGTGCTCGTCCACAATCACCCGTCGGGCGATCCGCAGCCATCGCGCGACGATATCGTCATGACCAAGGCCGTCATCGAGGCCGGCCGGCATCTGGGGCTCGCGGTGCACGACCATGTCATCATCGGCCGCGGCGGCCATATCAGCATGAAGGCGCAGGGGCTGATCTAGGCGAAAGGTGACAGCGGAGCGTGCTGCTGCTACGCCGCCGCGATGACCATTTACCTCCACGAAGGCGATCTGCCGCGCGACGTCTTTGCCCCCGGCCCGATCGCCGTCGACAGCGAGACGATGGGCCTTCATCCGCATCGCGACCGCCTGTGCCTGGTCCAACTTGCCGACGGCCATGGCGATGAACATCTCGTGCGGTTTTCCAAGGGCCAATACGACGCGCCGGTGCTGAAATCGGTGCTCGCCGATCCGGCACGGCTGAAGCTCTATCATTTCGCGCGCTTCGATCTCGCCGTCATCGAAAAGTATCTGGGTGTTGTCGCCGGCCCGGTGTTCTGCACCAAGATCGCCTCGAAACTGGTGCGCACCTACACCGATCGCCATGGCCTCAAGGATGTGCTGCGCGAAACCATCGGCGTCGATATCTCCAAGGCACAGCAATCGTCGGACTGGGGCGCTGCCGAGCTGAGCGAAGCCCAGAAAGATTATGCGGCATCGGATGTGCGGTTCCTGCACCGCGCCCATGCCGTGCTCGCCGAACGGCTGGCGCGCGAAGGCCGCACCGCCATGGCGCAGGCCTGTTTCGATTTCCTGCCGACGCGCGCCGCGCTCGATCTCGCCGGCTGGCCGGAA
>JAAFIT010000190.1 GCA_013298745.1 Sphingomonadales bacterium | reverse complement strand
CTCCGCCGGCTGGCATGTCATGCTCGAAAAGCCCCCCGGTGCGACGCTCGCCGAAGTCCGCGCGCTGGCACCGGGCAACCGCACCCTGTTCGCCAGCTGGCATTCGCGCCACGCCGCCGGAGTCGCTGCGGCGAAGGCCTGGCTGGCGACCCGACGTGTCATCCGCGCCCATATCGAATGGCGCGAGAACATCCGCCAATGGCATCCGGGGCAGGAATGGATCCTGGCGCCGGGCGGGCTTGGCGTCTTCGATCCCGGGATCAACGCGCTGTCGATCATCACGACGATCCTGCCAAGGCCGTTGCAGGTCACATCGGCCAGCCTCGATTTCCCCAAGGGCCGCGGCGCACCGATTGCTGCCACACTGGCGATGGCGAGCGGCAATGCCAAAGTCACTGCGGATTTCGATTTCCTCCAGACCGGCCCGCAAAGCTGGAATATCAGAGTCGAAACCGACACCGGAACACTCATGCTGCGCGACGGCGGCGCCCGCTTGTTGATCGATGATGTCGAACAAAAGCTGCCGGAAAGCGGCGAATATCCCGGCCTTTATCGCCACTTCGCCGCGCTGATCGCCGCCGGTACCAGTGATTGCGACCTTGCCCCGCTCGAACTCGTCGCCGATAGTTTTCTGATCGGCGAACGCCGCGAGGTCGCCGCTTTCACCTTCTGAGCCCCGAGGAGACAGCCCATGCGCGTGATGGTGTTGGTGAAGGCAACAGAGGCGAGCGAAGCCGGCAGCTTCGACCCCGCCTGGACGACCGAAATGATGGCGGCGATGGGGCGCTTCAACGATGACCTCGCTGCCGCCGGCGTGCTCATCATGGCCGATGGCCTGGCGCCATCCTCGGCGGGCAAGCGTGTCGCCTTTGACGGCACCGGCCGCGCCGTCAGCGATGGCCCCTTCCCCAACCCGCACGAGCTTGTCGCCGGCTTCTGGATCTGGGAGGTCAAGGACATGGACGACGCCGTCGCCTGGGTGAAGCGCTGCCCCAACCCGATGCCGGTCCCGAGCATCATCGAAATCCGGCCGTTTCACACCTGAGGCTCATCCCGCCAGATCGACAGATCGCGTGCGCCGATCGTGCAGCCGCCCAGCACGAACGCCGCATCGGCGGGCGCCGGCGCCGCCACCGGCGTATCGCCATAGTTGATACCGAACACAAGGTCGCCGCGCCGTCGCAGCCGCAAGGCCCCGGTCACCGGCGTCGTGGCAACGCCCGCCTCGTCGCACAGCTTGGCAAACAGCGCCGTCAGGAAGCCGTCATCCGCCAGCGTCGCCAGATAATGCGCCCGGCCATGGCGGATAAGCGCCGCACCGCCATCCTCATAGCGCGCCAGCACGTGCGTCTCGCCGGCATCGAGGCTCTCGCGCCAGCGGGTCGATTCATGGGTTGCGCCATTGAACACCAACTCCCCCGGGCAATCGGGACGCAGCGTCTCCACCGCCAGCACCCGCACCGGCAGCAGATCGCGCAGGCGCCCCGGTGGCAGGCCATCGGAGATCGTCACATCCTTGGTCTTGGCGCCCGATCGCGGCCCGAACAGCAGCAGCGCGTCCGACGCCGCCAATCGCGCCACCAGATCGGCATCGGGCATGGCGAGGCATGGCGCGATGACGAGCTTATAGCCCGACAGGTCTGCCCCCGGCCCGACCATGTCGATATCGAGCCCGAGCCGGCGCAACGCGCGATACCAGCCGTGCAGCACTTCGGTGTAATCATAACCCCGCCCCTGCCGCTCGATATCCGACAGCCATTGCGCATCGATATCGACGATCATCGCCACCGGCGCGCGGGTCGGTTCGGGCAAGTCAATCGCGCCCAGTTCCGCTGCCAATTGCGCAATCTCCGGCCAGGCCTCGGCCTCGCTCGAATCGGGACGCAGCAGCCCGGCATGCATCTGTTCCTGCGCGAACGGTGCCTGCCGCCAGCGGAAGAAGCTCACCACCGCCGCGCCATGGGCAAAGGCTTCCCAACTCCACAGCCGCACCATGCCCGGCGCCGGGCGCGGGTTGTGGCGCGCCCAGTTCACCGGGCCGGGCTGCTGCTCCATGATCCAGAACGGCTTGCCGGTCAGCCCGCGGGTCTGATCGAACAGCACCGACTGGAAATCCGGATGGCCGGTGCGCATCCACGGCCGGAACTCCGCCGCCGGCGCTTTTGCCATCTGCAGATCGGTGCGGCCGAGCGGATAATTGTCATAGGCGGCAAAATCGAGCGGTGCGGCGAGCGCGTGATTGTCCACGCCGGTTTCATGCATCGGGATGAAATTATGGGTGATGAACCGCCCCGGCGCGTCGGTCCGCAGGATCGCGCAGGTTTCATCGTGAAAGCGCACCACCATGTCGCTCGAATAGCGCCGCCACGCCATGCGGTGCGCTGGGCTGGTTTCCGTCACGGCGCCGACCGGCAGCTCGATCTCGTCGAAGTCGCGATATTCCATCGACCAGAAGACATTGCCCCAGGCGGTGTTGAGTGCGTCTATGTTTTCGTAGCGCGCCGCCAGCCAAGCCCGGAAACCATCGCGGGCAGCGCGCGAGGCGGACAGCGTCGTATCGTGGCAGCAGAGTTCATTGTCGGTCTGCCAGCCGACGATATGCGGGTTTTGGCCATAGCGTTCGGCGAGGACGCGGGTGATGCGCAGCGCCGCGTCCAGCCAGCTCTGGCTAGAAAAATCGCTATGCCGGCGCGAGCCGAAGCCGCGCACCCGGCCGCTGTCGGGATCGACCGGCAGGATATCGGGATGCGCATCGATCAGCCATTTCGGCGGCGTCGCGGTGGGGGTGCACATCACCACCTTCAGCCCGGCCTCGCCGAGCACGGCGATGGCGCGATCGAGCCATTCGAAGCGATAATCGCCCGGACTGGGCTCCATCCGGCTCCAGGCGAATTCGCCGATGCGGACATAGCTGAGCCCCAGCCCGCGCATCCGCGCCGCATCCTCGCGCCACCAGCTTTCAGGCCAATGTTCCGGATAATAGCAGACGCCGAGCATAGGGTGGTCCTTGGTGGCAACAGCTTCTCTTGCACCAAAAGCCCGCAGCGGCGAAACCGGCAAGATGACAGCGCTTTTGCCTTCTTATGTTCGCCTCGATGGCAATGCCGTGACGCTGGTGGTAGCTACGGCGGGCGGCATCCCGGCGGTACTCTACTGGGGGCCACGGCTTTCGGACGATACCGACCCGGCGTCGCTGGCGCTGCTGGCGGCGCGTGCCGAAGCCCCGGCATCGCCGTTTCCGGAGGTGCCGCTGGGCTTGACCCCACAGGCGGGCCAGGGCTGGCCCGGCCGGCCCGGGCTGGCGGCGCATCGTGATGGGCTGGGCTGGGCAAGCCTTGCGACGCTGACCCATGTTTTCAGCGACGGGCAACGCGCGCAATTCGAGGCGGTCGATGCGTTGAACGGCATCAAGCTTGTCCATGATCTCGCCATGGAGGGTGAGGTTCTCGTCGCCCGGACGACTTTGACCAATATCGGCGACAGCGTCCTGACTGTTGAAAGTCTCGCCGCGCCGGTGCTGCCGCTGCCCGGCTTTGCGCCTGATATCATCGGCTTCGAAGGCCGTTGGGCCAACGAATTTCAGATGACGCGGCAAGTACGACACATGGGCAACTGGGTCCGTGAAAACCGCCGCGGCCGCACCAGCCATGACGTCTTCCCCGGTCTGATCATCGCTGAAGCCGCAACCACCGAGCATCACGGCCTCGCCTTCGGCTTCCATCTCGGCTGGAGCGGCAACCACCGCATTGCGGTCGAAAGCTTCAACGATGGCCGCGGGCTGGTGATGATGGAGGCGCTGCCGCTGCCCGGAGAAATCCGCCTCGCGCCGGGTGAAAGCCTCACTTCACCAGTGCTTTATGCAGCCGTTTCAAACCTGGGAATGAACAGTCTTTCGCACGCCTTCCATCGCTGGCTGCGCGCTCGGCCGGAACACCAGCGGCTGCGCACCAAGCCGCGTCCCGTGAATTACAACAGCTGGGAAGCGGTGTATTTCAACCATGCGCCGGCCGTGCTGATGGATCTCGGCACCCATGCCGCCGCCGTCGGTGCCGAGCGCTTTGTCCTTGACGATGGCTGGTTCAAGGGCCGCCGCAATGATCGCGCAGGCCTTGGGGACTGGAGCGTCGATACCAGCGTCTATTCGCAAGGCCTCGCGCCGCTCATCACCCATGTCGAAAGCCTTGGCATGGAATTCGGCCTTTGGCTCGAACCCGAAATGGTCAACCCGGACAGCGACCTGTTCCGCGCCCACCCTGATTGGGTGCTCGACATCCCTGGTGCGCCACAACTGGGTTTCCGCCACCAACTGGTGCTCGACTTCGGCCGCGCCGAGGTGCGCGCGCATATATTCGATGTCATTGATGCAATACTTTCAACATACTCCATCGCCTATCTCAAGTGGGACATGAACCGCGATCTCAGCCATCCCGGTGGCGCCGATGGCCGTGCGGGCGCCATAGCGCACACCCAGGGAGTTTACGAAGTGCTCGACCGGCTGCGCGCTGCGCACCCGCACGTGGAGATCGAAAGCTGCGCATCGGGCGGCGGTCGCGCCGATTATGGCATCCTCGCCCGCACCGACCGGGTGTGGACGAGCGATTCCAACGACGCGATTGATCGCCTCGCCATCCAGCGCGGCTTTTCGCATTTCTTCCCGGCCGAGCTGATGGGCAGCCATGTCGGCCCCGGCACATGCCATATCACCGGGCGCAAGCTGTCGATGGCGCTGCGCGTCGCCACTGCGATGTTCGGGCATATGGGGATGGAACTCGACCTTCGCGAACTCGACGCCGCCGATAGCGAAACACTGGCGGCGGGCATCGCGCTCCACAAGCGCCAACGCGCGCTGATCCATGGCGGCGATCTGGTGCGGCTCGATGCGCCCGATGGCATCAACGCCTTCGGAGTTGTGGCAAGCGACGGCGCTGAAGCCTTGTTTTCATTGACGATGATGACCGAGCCGCGAACCAGCTTCGCCGCACCGATCCGCCTCGCCGGGCTGGATACCGCCGCGCTCTATGCCCTTGAACTGGTTTGGCCGCAGCGGCTGGGTGCGTCATGGCCAATGGCGACCGGCGGGCGTTTCACCGGCGCTGCCTTGATGCAGGCGGGCATCCAACTGCCGCGGCTTTGGCCGGGCAGCGCTGTCATCCTCCACCTCAAACGCCGCTGACCCGGAAATCGACCGTTCCCCCCAGTGTCTTCCCCGGCGCCAGCCAGCGCAGACCCGTGTCGCCAGCCCGGTTGACGGCATCGGGCAAATGGCTGACCGGCTCGACACAGAAATAGTAAGCGTCGGGCACATAGACCTGGGTGAAGGCAAAAACCGCGTCGGCCAGCATTTCCAGCCGCAATCCCCGCTCCGGCCAATCGATCCGCAAAGCACCGACGCGCCCGACCTGGCAGCAATCGACATGCCGTGTCGCCACAGGGGCGCCATCCCACCAATCGGTCGGCATCGTCTCAGCTCTGAAATCGCGCGGCAGCATGTCCGGCCCCGGCTGCCATTCGGCG
>JAAFIT010000019.1:12301-13602 GCA_013298745.1 Sphingomonadales bacterium | reverse complement strand
CACCGCTGATCGTCTCGTCGGTCATCATCCGCCGGATCACATTGGCATCGTGGCGACTGTAGCTGCGGCTCATCTGTTCGAACACCGCTTCCTGCCGATCGGTGTCGCTGGTCGTGCCATAGGCCTGGGCGGCATCGAGGCTGATCGCACCGTCGCGCAAGGCCTCGAAGACACTGGCGGCGAGGCCGGCAAGGCGGATGCGCCCTTCAACGAAGCGCGTGGTGACCCCGAAGCGTTTGGCGACGTCCTCGGGACTGGCGCCATTGACGTCAATGAAGTGGCGGAAGGCCGTGCATTCGTCGGCCGGGTTCATGGGCTGGCGCTGATAGTTTTCGGCGAGGCTGGTTTCGCTGGCGTTGCTGCTGTCGTTCAGCACCAGCACCGGGATCGCATAGTCCTTGGGCAGCGCGCCCTCGGCAATCAGCTCATGAACGCTGGCAAGGCGCCGGCCGCCGGCGGTGATTTCGAATTTGCCGGTCTTTTTCGGGATGCCGAAACCGATCAGGTTCTGGAGGACGCCGCGCGCGGCGATATCGGCCTTCAGTTGCGCCAGCAGCGCCGGATTGGCGGCGGTGCGACGAACGTTGGTCTTGCTGAGCACGCAGTTGCGTGCCGGAATCATCTGGATGGTCATGGGGTCTTCTCCGATTGACACCCTGCCACCGCGGCAAGGGTCAAAGGGCCGCCGCTTTCTTTCCTCTCTTGCCCATGACGATGTCGTTCCAGTCCTGTCCGCGACGGTCGCCTCCGCCGCCAGGTGGCAGCAAGATTTCGATCGACAATCCTTCACGGGCCTGTTTCTGAGCAAGCTCTGCGGCACGGCGCCCGCCATGGTCGGGATCGGGAAGCAGTATCAGCCTGCGCACAGTCTTCGGAATCGCCACCATGCCGAAGCGTTCGTTGCCGACGACGGCCCAAACCGGAATGCCAAGGATCTCCATCGCTGACAGAGCCGTCTCGACGCCTTCTGCCAATCCGAGAACCTCCCCCGGCTGCGACAGCCTGACTGCACCTGTGCCTGGGCGGCCGAGCATTCGCTTCGGGTCCTCGATCGGCGCTTTCCTTGCGGTTTTCATATCGAGAAATGTGCGGTGTACCGCAACAAGCCCGTTGTCATCGCGTATGGCGGCGATCAGTGCGGGAAAGAAGCGGGCGTCAGGCTTGCGGCCGAGCTGGGTGCGGGGGTGAAAGCGCAGTTCTGCACTGGAGCCGCTGATTTCCCGTTGGGCGAGATAGTCTTGCGCAAGCGTGCCGGTGATCGGGCGGCTCGCATCCCAGAGTCGTTTGGCCATAGCGCCGGC
>JAAFIT010000019.1:0-12291 GCA_013298745.1 Sphingomonadales bacterium | reverse complement strand
GCGCCGGCGTCAACCGTCTCGCGGCGCTCGACGTCTGTCGTTGTTCGAACGCCGGACCGATCGACATGTCCGCCGCTTCGCAGTGCCCGCAGGACGTGGGTCGTTTCACATCCGGAAAAGCAGTGGAACAACAAGCTGCGCTCCCCGACCCGCACCGAAAGGCTCGGACTGCTGTCGTTGTGCGCTGGACAGCAGCACATTGCCCCATTTGGAGACCATTTTCCGCCCAATCCTTCGACGATGGCGCGGCCCTGGCTTTCCAGACTGGCGCGGGACACGATGTTCGTCACAAGTCGTCTACCTGACAGGCGGCAGGTTTCCCTCGACGCGCTCGATAGCAATCGAGCGCGTCGAGCCAGCGCGTTGCGGCATAATCGGTGGGCCATGGCTCCCAGGGAGCATAGGGCCCGGAGTCGAGCGGATCGCTTTCCAGCGGCGTGACCGAGAGCTTCAGAACCGTAGCGATATCCTCAGGTGACCATCCGGCAACATGGGCCGCTTCACTTGCGGCCGCGAGCGTGTCGGCGTCCTTGTGCAGCCGGTATTGCGCTGGTGTCAGCTCAGGCAGGCCGTAGCGCACGGCGATCGCGCTGGTCAGTCGTTCGCAAAGGGCCGCGAACGGCGCCCCAAGCACAGGCTTCAGCGGCGCGATGCAGTCGAACCCGAGCAGCCCCTCTTCGCCATCGTGCAGCAGTTCGAAAAGCGCATGGTCAGGATCGAGAGCGCCATCAGTCATCTCGCGGATCGCGAGCACGGTCAGGCTGTGCTGCGCCACAGACAGCGGTCGAAGCCAGGCCGAATGGCCGCCCCATCGGAATGTTCGAGACAGACCTGTCGCAAGATCGGCGTCTTTCCAGCTGTGAGGATCAGGCACGGCAAGGTCGGTGACGTTTCCACTCGGAAGCAGCACCAGTGCCCGGTGAGGCATATCGGATTGGCTGAGCGTTGGTGTCATCTCGCTTTCCTTCAGACCGTTAGACGGATCGACCCTGCTTCGCTCCCTCCCCTCGCCTGTCGGCATGCGGCCTCTATGTGGCCCCTGCCGATTGCAATTCGCTCCTTGTTCATTGTGACGTGTTTTCGTCACAATATGGCTTGGTTAGCGGACCGTCTTGTCGACTTATCTTGACCCTAATCCGTGCATAAATCTATTGTTTCCGTATGAGGATGATCGCGTCTCTCTTTCTTGCCTGTCTTGCGGCTCCGGCGGCTTCGCAGACCGTTGTAAGAATTGATTTTTCCCAAGCTCAACCGGTCGTACCAGGTGTTGAAGTCCGGTCCTCGTCGGGATTTTCGGAGTTTCGGTCAGGAATCTGGAAAGTTTTTGCGCAATCTTCTGTCACGTTAGACAATGTTATCGCAACAATTCCTGCGGAAGATGACTCGGTTGAGACGACGCTTGTCGGGGCACCTGTCGCGGCACCCGTCTCAGATTCCTGCGGGTCTATGCCCGTTCCGCCTAATGTGTCCGGTCTCGAGATGTCGGTTGCGCGCCGGCGTCTCAATTGGTGGCCCGTCGTCTCTGCAGCTGAATGCCGTCACGGCATCCCTGCAGGTTTGCTCGATGCCCTTATCCTTCAGGAATCGCGGTACAGGTCGGATGCGGTGAGTCCAAAGGGCGCCGTGGGACTGGCACAATTGATGCCGGCAACGGCTCGTTCTCTTGGTGTGAGCGACCGGTTCGATCCGGTCAGCAATGTCGATGGTGGCGGCCGCTATCTTCGCGCCCAGCTCGATAGTTTCCAGTCGATCCAGCTTGGCTTGGCAGCTTACAATGCGGGGCCGGGAGCCGTTCGATCGGCGCGGGGCATTCCGCAAAACTCCGAGACGCCAAACTATGTGCGTCGCGTACTCGACTATTGGTCAGCAGCATCGCAGGATCCGATGCAGATCGTTCGCCGCACTGCGATTGTTTTGGGCTTCACGCCTGAACCCTAGGTTTCCATCATGAAAGGTCAAAGAGCGACGCAAACTGGGACTAAGCCGTCATTCCTAGCGGGGTCGCCGAACGTCTGCTTACGCCAAAACCTGACATTTGGGCGGGAGCCCGAGCGGCGTCGTCGAATGGCTAAGTTTGGGCCGGTAGCTGACTGGCTGGTTAAGGACGACGCGAAGGAATAGCTGCCGTTTGTTAGCTCAGACGGGGCAACCAGATCCCCGCTAGTTCGCGAACCTATGCCGTATCTCGTCTGTGTAGCTATCAGGGACCGTCATCAAGACCTGCAAGCTGAACGGGGTTGAGCCCTACGCCTAGCTCGCCGCCATCGCCAATAACTACCTCGCCGCGCGCATTGACGATCTCATGCCATGGGCCTAACTGAAAAATTCAATCTTACCGGCACCGCGGGGGCTGGCCACGGCTTACAGTGGATTAGTCGGATGGCGGCTTCGTTAAGACTGGCTTTAAGCTATTCTACCTTGTAATTGGCCTAGTCGGTGATGGCCGGTAGATCATATATCGTATCAGAGCCAGAGCATTGTTTTGCTCACCAATCATGAAAATGTATTTGTCTTCAGTGCTACGGGGGGTATGGAGGAAGACCAATTTATCAAATGGGGCGCCATTGTAGGCAGTATTTTGGGTCTAATCGCGGGGTATTCAGAAGCGGGGATTGGGGGCGCTGCACTAGGAGCAGTATTTATAGGACCTATAGTAGGTGCGATAGCTGGAGGCTTAGTCCTGCTGCTTTTCCTCGGCATTTTTGCAGCTGGAATATTTATCTATGCGCTTTGGATACCAATATTGATTGTTGCAATTGCCATTTTCTTAATCGCGAATTTTTGGGGTCAAGGTTAGCTTGAAAATTCCGTTCGCTTAGTGGCGCGGAGCAACATAGCACGAACCATCGGCCAAACAGTAGGCCCGGCGTCGAGGCAGTTCCCTGCGAAGCCACCTCGACCCCAGACCCGCTGCCCGGCAGCGCGGAAGGAGCCGGGACGAAGGGCGTCCACCTTCGGACGTACGTCCCTCAGAAGGCTCTGCTTGACGGCAGTTACAAATTGCCGCCGATCAAACGGGAGGCGCAGACCGGCAGCTGACGCAGCTTCAAAAGCGCCTCGCGCTGGACGGTGAGGTCCTGCTTGGCGGTCGAACACCGCGCCTAGCTGATAGAAGCCCCAATCATAGTCCAAACCGTACGTTTAGCCGCCCCTCAACGCAAATATCATCGTACCACTGAAATGAGACATGCAGCTGAGTAAGGGCGCCGATGCAGATTGCGCAGCACGGCAAGGTCGTCCGCAAGCCAATCCATTATCGGACACCTGTTCCAGCATTGCTTTGGCGTTTAAGCACGTTCAAATGAAATTAGGATTGGACATGGCCCGACCGATCCGCTTTCACATTCTCTTGCGAGCCGACGAAGTGCCGCGCGGGCTGTCTCCAGCTCTGCAATCTTGAGGTCCAATGCCGCCACGCGCTCATTCGCAAGCGCCCTGGCGCGGGCACGATCATCAGTCGCATCGAGCTCGATCAGTTCCGCAATCTCCTCAAGCGTGAAGCCGGCAGCCTGTGCAGCGCGGATAAAGCGCAGCTTTTGGACATCGAGTTCGTCGTAGCGCCGGATGCTGCCTCCGTGCCCGATCGCAACGCTGCGCTGGGGCGTCTGCAACAGGCCACGCCGCTGGTAATAGCGAACGGTCTCCACTCCGACGCCGCCTGCGCGTGCCAGCCTTGCAATTGTCATTGCGGCCATGCCTTGACTCCGTACCATGGTACGGAACCTATATGGGTCGCAGCCCCCTTATTGCCAGTCGAAAGCCGCTGCCATGAATGCCCACTCTCAACCTCGTCGCGCCACACTGTACCGCATGGTGATGGACCAACATCTCTGTCCTTATGGCCTGAAAGCCAAGGACCTGCTGAGCCGCCAGGGCTATACGGTCGATGACCTATGGCTGACGTCGCGCGAGGCGACGGACGCCTTCAAGGCGGAGCATGGGGTGCAGACTACCCCGCAAACCTTCATCGGCGGCAAGCGGATCGGCGGCTATGACGATCTTCGTCGCTACTTCTCCAAGCCGGTCACCGACCCAAAGGCGACCAGCTACAGGCCGGTGATCGCGCTGTTCATCGTCACGGCCCTTATGGCGCTCGGGGTAAGCCAGGCCAGCTATGCGACGCCATTCACGGTTCGCGCGGCGGAGTGGTTCATCGGGTTCAGCATGGCGATACTGGCGCTGTTGAAGCTGCAGAACGTCGAGAACTTTGCAACCATGTTCCTCAACTATGACCTGCTGGCAAAGCGTTGGGTGCCTTACTCCTACATCTACCCTTTCGCCGAGGGCCTCTCGGGCTTGCTGATGATCGCTGGCGTGCTGGCGTGGCTGTCGGTGCCGCTGGCGCTGTTCATCGGCTCCGTCGGCGCGGTCTCGGTGTTCAAGGCTGTCTATATCGACAAGCGCGAGCTGAAGTGCGCCTGTGTCGGTGGCGCCAGCAACGTGCCGCTTGGTTTCGTGTCACTCACCGAGAACCTCATGATGGTTGCGATGGCGGTGTGGATGGGCGCGATGACGCTCGACCTCGGCGCGTAGACGATTGATCGATTGCCCCGGGCTTGGGCGATCAGCTGCCAAGCACCGGCGCCGGAAGCGGCGCAAGGACCGTCTCCACCGCCATGCCGATCGCCAACAATCGGCGGTCGCTGCCTGACGGGCCGTCCAACTCGATCGCGACCGGTAGGCCGCCTGCTGTCATTCCGCATGGCAGCACAAGCCCGGGCAGGCCCAATGTGCTGCCCGGCGTGATGTTACGGGCCATGGCGGTTGCAAAAGGCACCGCCTTGCCTTCGATATCGATGTTGCCTTCGTCTCCCACTCGCGTCGCCGGCACCATCGTCGCCGGCAGCAGCATGGCGTCGATCCGATGGTCGGCGAACCAGGACGCAATCGTCTGCTGCAGTGCCGGCCGCATTTCATCACGGGCGGCGGCATAGACATTCTCGTTGATTGCCGACGGTGCCCCGCGCAGCGCGACCTGGGTAAAAACGGCCGCCACATCGGCGCTGACCCCAGCGAACATCGTCTCGAAGTCCACAGGCGCGCCAGAATCGAGGAGATAGCGTTCCAGCGACGGCACCACATCATGCACCTGGATGGCCATGGCCACCGCCACGATCTGGTCCAGCCCCGATACGGGCGCCTCGACGATTACTGCTCCCGCAGCGGCAAGCCGGTTCAGCGCCGCCTCAATCAGCGTCGCCACTTCCGCATCGACACCTGCAAAGTAGAAATCGCGATCGATGCCGATGCGAAGCCCAGCGAGGCTTGCTGGTTCGATCGGTTCTGCCTCGCCGCTCACAACTGCATCGAACAGTGCCAGGTCGGCCACGCAGCGCGCGTGTGAACCGATCTGGTCGAACAGCGGGGTGATCGGAGCCGTGCCGTCGGTCGGGTAACGGCCGGTCGTCGGACGGAAGCCGGCAATCCCGCAAAGCGCCGCCGGCACGCGGATCGAGCCTTGCGTATCTTCCGCAACGCCTAACGGCGCCATGCGCGCCGCCACCGCCGCCGCGGTGCCGCCCGAGGAGCCGCCTGGGATGCGAGAGAGGTCATAAGGGTTGCGCACCGCGCCGAATTCGAGATTGCTGCTGGTCCAGCCAAACGACAGTTCGTGGATGTTCGTCTTGCCGAGCACGATGGCGCCGGC
This sequence comes from Sphingomonadales bacterium, assembly GCA_013298745.1. Classification (GTDB taxonomy): domain Bacteria; phylum Pseudomonadota; class Alphaproteobacteria; order Sphingomonadales; family Sphingomonadaceae; genus Sandarakinorhabdus. The sequence goes on along the minus strand of JAAFIT010000019.1, from coordinate 6,644 downwards.
CGCTTTCAGCCGACCGATTGTGGTCGCGTCGCGTGCCGGGATCCAACAGCGCAGCGCCTTCGTTCCGACCGTCGTCTCGATGCCAGCGGTGTTGACGCTGTCTTTCACCGGGATCGGCAGGCCGTGCAGCGGGCCCAGCACGCCGCCCGCCGCCCGATGCGAATCTGCTGCTCGCGCAGATGCACGGACAGCCGCCGGGTCGAGCGTAATGAAAGCGTTGAGCACAGCACCCTCCGCGCAACGAGCGAGCAGGGCCTCGGCATAGTCCAGCGCCGACATTTCACCGGCCTGCATCGCCGCCACCGCCGCGCTCGCCGAAAGCCCGATCATCGCTGCGCTGTCCATCTGCTCTTCCTTCTTCCGGGCTTGCCTGGCTACCCCATGACGCCCGTCGATGCCCAGCGCGACGTGCTTGCGATCTGCGTGTGGACGGGGGTGCGCTTGCTGCAGCCAGATGGACCGCGCTTGTTCAGCACCCCGGATCTAAGGCTGGCTGCAAGGCTTATAGCGGCGGAAGTGCCATTGCCGTGCCGATCAGGGCTTCGCGGGTGACGAGGCTGGCCAATTGCGCTTCGCTCCATCCTTCGGTCCCCGCGGGGCGCAAGGGGATAACCATGTAGCGGGTTTCGGCGCTCGTTTCCCAGACGCGGACAGCAACATCGTCCGGCACCTCGAGCCCGAGTTCGCGCAGCACCGGACGCGGTTCGCGGACAACGCGGGCGCGATATTCGGGGCTTTTGTACCAGTCCGTGGGCAGGCCGATGATGGGCCAAGCGGTGCAGGAGCACTGGGTGCAGACGATGACGTTGTGCCGGTCGGCGGTATCTTCGAGCGCGACGATATATTCGCCCTGGGGCCCTTCATAGCCAAGCTCGGCACAGGCCGCAGTTGCATCGTCAAGCAAGCGCGTCTTGAATGCAGGGTCACTCCAGGCCCGTGCCGCCACGCGCGAGCCGTTCTCGTGCCGCCATTCCTCGGCGGCAAGATGGACGATATGATCGATGACGTCGGTGGTGAGCACGCCCTTGTCGATCAGGGCGGATTTTACCGCCGCGGCCCGCGCCTCGATCGGGGCGAAATCGGCCTTGTTCACAGCGCGGCTCCTTCGAGATAGCTGTCCCAGAGATCGACGACGACCGTATCTTTGCCGTCGAGGTACCACAGCTCGCGGGCGGTGAATTCGACATGATAAGTGTGTTCGTCGCGGCGGGCGCCGCTATGCGCGGCCGTGTCGGGAAAGGCAAACTTTGGCGCGACGTGCAGCACCGTGCCCGTCTTGCCGCGACAGAAACTCGGGGCGCGAGTGTGGCCTTGAGAATGATATTGGCGCACCCGCACCTGGTCACCGACGCTAAACCGTGCCTCAGGCTGCGGCGCTAGGTCCGCCAGCGGGTTAACGGCGGCCGGCAAGGCCAGCGGAAACGTCCCGCCGGCGCGCGCCTCGAGATCGGCCAGGTCGAGCACGCCTCCCTCGACGAGCATCGTGGTGATGCCGGTCAGCATGCGCTCGTAATAATGGACGGGCAGATAATGCGCCGGCGACATGCGCTCGACCGAATGCCGGTACGCGTCAGCGGTAAAGTCAGGGAGCATCGTCCCTGCCGCCATCAGCACGGCAAAGGCCGTCTCCTGCCATGGCTCGTGAAAGACCGGTTCGTCGGCCTCGGCAACAACGGGTCCGAATCCGTACATGCCGCCAAGATCATGAATGCCGCGCATGGCTGTCAGCCCTCTGGTCGTTGTGTGGTGGCCACGACCGTCTCGATCGTTGCCGTCAGGTGATTGAACCGCTTCGGCCCGCATCTCGCCATTATGCCACCTCAAGTCTCGCGGGCGCGACCTTATGCCGACAACCGCCGATCGCCCACCCCGGCACTGGCGCCACTTTATGCCACTTGCTCAATGTTGGTCAACCGACTAAGTTTAGTCGGTTGTATGCTTTCTGACGCCCGATCGGGTGCTCTTTAATCAGACCTTCAACCCGAGGATGCCGCATGTCGACAGAAACCAACAAGGCCGTTGTCAGCGCTTTTTATGCGGCGCTCGAGCGTGGCGATTTTGAAGCGCTCGGCCAGTATTGCAGCGAGGATTTCGTCTTCTACAGTCAGGTGGATACGCCCAAACCCGGTGTGGATGGCTTCATCGCCTCCGAAAAGGCCTTCTTCGACGAGTGCGTCGACTGGAAAATGCCGATCCACCAGATGGTCGCCGAGGACGACAAGGTGGCTGCTTATCTCGTGTTCGAAGGCACCTATGCGCCGACGCAAAAGCGCCTGCGCTTTTCGCTGCTGATGCTGCTGACCCTGAAAGACGGCAAGATCATCGAGAAGCGCGCGCACTTCGATCCGCTGGAGATCGGGCAGCAGATGGGCGTTCAATGATCAGCCCAAGTATCAGCTGAATGGTAAAGCCGTAGCAGCAGGCAGCGTCTTTCGAGCGCTTGACCGGCCATCCTGCGCGTGGCTAGTCCGCCGGGCACATCCGTTGCATGCGCGTCCGCCGGATCCGGATCCTGCAATCAGTTATCGAGAGGCGAAGCCATGACCGATCGTCCGCTGCACCCCGAAACCCTCGCCTTGCATGCCGGGTGGCGCGCCGATCCGTCGACGGGGTCCGTCGCCGTGCCCATCCACCAGACCACGTCCTACCAGTTCCGTGACACCGAGCACGCTTCAGCGCTGTTCGCGCTGCAGGAGCTTGGCAACATCTACACCCGCATCATGAATCCCACGACCGATGTCCTCGAAAAGCGCGTGGCAGCGCTCGATGGCGGCGTTGCAGCGCTGGGTGTCGCTTCGGGCCAGGCGGCATCGGCGCTGGCGCTCCAGACCCTCGCCAAGTCCGGGGACAATGTCGTCAGTTCGACCGCGCTTTATGGCGGCACCTGGAACCTGTTTGCCAACACCTTGCGCGACCAGGGCATCGACGTGCGCTTTGTCGACCCGGCCGATCCGGCGAACTTCGAGCGCGCCACCGACGCCCGGACGCGCGCCTATTATGCCGAGACGCTGCCGAACCCCAAGCTCGAGGTCTTTCCGATCGCGGAGGTGGCAGCGATCGGGCGCGCGCTCGGCATTCCGCTGATCATGGACAACACCGCCGCGCCGCTGTTGTGCCGGCCGCTTGCGCATGGCGCGGCGATACTGGTCTATTCGGCCACCAAATATCTCGGCGGGCATGGCACATCCATCGGCGGGCTGATCGTCGATGGCGGCAATTTCGATTGGGCAGAGGCAGGGGATCGGCAGCCGGCGCTCAACAGCCCGGACCCGTCCTATCATGGCGCGATCTGGACCGAGGCGGTGAAGCCGTTGGGGCCTGTCGCCTATGTCATGCGTGCCCGAACCGTGCTGCTGCGCGACCTTGGCGCTGCGCTGTCGCCGTTCAACGCCTTCCAGATTCTGCAGGGTGTCGAAACGCTGCCGCTGCGCATGCCGCGCCATTGCGAGAATGCGGCGAAGGTCGCCGCGTGGCTGGCACAGCGCGCCGACGTCACGCGTATCATCCACCCTAGCCAGCAGAGCGGTGAAGCGCGTGCCTGTGCCGACCGCTATCTGGAAGGCGGTTTCGGCGGCCTTGTCGGCTTCGAGCTTGCCGGTGGCATCGCGGCCGGGCGAAAGTTCATCGACAGCCTGAAGCTGCTGTATCATGTCGCCAATATCGGCGACGCCCGCAGCCTTGCTATCCACCCGGCCTCGACCACCCATTCGCAGCTCGATGCAGAGGCGCAGTCGGCGACCGGCGTGTCGCCCGGCTATGTGCGCCTGTCGATCGGCCTCGAGCATGTCGACGACATCATCGCTGATCTCGACCAGGCACTTGCTGGCGCGAGCGCCTAGCGTCGGCCGCCGGCGAGGCGCGCAGCGTCGGGACTGGACCGCAGCCGGGCCATGGCAATGCAGCCCAGCGCCGGCCCGATGGCGAGCATGGTGAAAGCGCCGGGCCAGCCCAGCGCCATCGATACAGGTGCCACAAGCTGGATGCTGACCAGCGTCAATAAAAACCCGACGCAGGTCTGCAAGGTGAGCATGGTGCCGACCGTTTCCGGCTCGCTAAGTTCGGCGATGCTCGCGGAAAACTGGGCTGAGTCGGCAATGATAGTGATGCCCCAGACAATCGCCACGGTGATGACCAGTGCGGGCGGGGCGCCGAGCAACCAGCCCATTGTCGCCGCGCAGGCTCCGCTCGCCGCCATCGACACGATCGTTACCGTTGTTCGCCCCCAACGGTCGGCGCAGGCGCCGCCCAGCCAGGCGCCGAGCGCACCGGCGGCGATCGCGGCAAAAGTGGCCAGTTCGGCGAGACCATGAGCATCGGCAACACCGGATAGCCGGAAGCTGGCTGCGAGGAACACCGCCAGCCAGGTCCACATCGCGTAGAGTTCCCACATGTGACCAAGGTAACCGAGGTTGGCGAGGCGCAGCGCGGGGTTGCGCCACGCCTGCGACAAGCGGTCGGCATCGAGCCGTACCTGACGCGGTGCGTTCGGACCGACACCGGCAGCGAGGATGGCAAGGCCACCGCACGCTGCAAGGCCGGCTGCGACAAAATAAATGGTTCGCCAGTCAAACTGGCCGAAGGCGGCGAGCAGATGCGGACTCGCGGAGCCAAGAGTCAGCGCACCGACAAGCAAGCCGACGAGCAGGCCGAGATCACCGGCCGCCCAGGTCGCGACGAGGCGCATGCCGATCGGATAGACGCCGGCCAGCGCCAGCCCGGTGAGAAAGCGCAGGGCCAGGATGCCCGGTCCCGTCGGCGGCAGCATCGCCAGGGCCGCCGACGCGGCGGCAGCGCTCAAAGCGGCGATCATGAAGATGCGGCGGGGATCGTAGCGGTCAGGCACCCCAAGCAACGCGCTGGCGAGCGTGCCGCATACGAAACCCGCCTGCACGGCGCTGGTCAGCATCGCCGCCTCGAAGCCCGACAACGGCGCGCTGCGCGCCAACGCCGAGGCGACGGCGGCCGAAGCGAACCAGACTGCCATCGCCGTGACCTGGGCAAACAGCACGACGCCGATCGACGGCCATTTGCCGGCAAGGCCCCCGCGCAACGCCGGCGTTGCGAGCGCAACGCGGTCGCTGTCGCGGTTCAAGACATTCGCTCCCCGATGCCTGCGCCCATCAATCCGGCTGCCGGGCCCACATTTGCCGACTGGCCGCGGCCGGATGATTGTCGCCTAAACGGGGCCCGCGCCCGAACAGCTTTTCCCGATAGGTGCCGGGCGCATAGTCCGTCTTCAACAGCCCGCGCCGCTGCAGTTCCGGCACCAGGTGATCGACCACATCAACAAAGGTCTCCGGCATGACGGCATAGGCAAGATTGAAGCCGTCCAGATCGGCGGTCTCCGCCCAGGCTTCAAGCTGGTCGGCAATGCGCTGCGGCCCGCCGACCAGCACCGGGCCGCCCCCACCCAGCGCGACTGCGCGCCCGATGCTCTCCACGTCGCGATGTGCACCGGGTCCGCCAGAAGTGAAGGCGGCAGCGGCACCTTCGATCGCGTTGCTTGTCGCGGCGGTGGCGGCGACAAGCTCAGGCTTGGAAAAGTCGATACCGGTCCACCCGCCCATCAGTGTCAGAGCACCGGTGGTACTGGCGTATTGCTTATAGTCTTCGAACTTTGCCTCGGCTTCAGCGTCGGTCGCGGCGGTGATGACCGTGACCAACGCGAACACAAGAATCTCCGAGCGGTCACGGCCAGCTTCAAGTGCCAGGGCGCGCAGCTTGGCCACATCGGAGGCCATCTTGCTTTGCGAATTGCCCCCGACGAACACGCATTCGGCATGGCGGGCGGCAAAAGCGGTGCCTTTCGATGACGATCCGGCCTGATAAAGGACCGGAGTGCGCTGCGGCGATGGCTCGCACAGATGGACGCCGTTGACGTGAAAATACTCGCCGTCATGGACGACCCGGTGCACCTTGGCCGGATCGGTGAAGACCCCGGCGTCGCGGTCGCAGCGAAGTGCATCATCCTGCCAGCTGCCTTCCCAGAAGCCATACTGGATCGCCATGAACTCCTCGGCGATGTCGTAACGAATATCGTGGGTGACCTGCTTGGCAGCGCCGGCACCCTTGGCACCGCTGTCGAGATAGCCGGTGACGATGTTCCAGCCAATCCGGCCGTCGGTCATATGGTCGAGGCTCGACATGCGGCGTGCGAACGGCAACGGCGGTTCGTGCGACAGGTTGACGGTCGCGGCAAAGGCCAAGTGGTTGGTCACGTCGGCCATCGACGGGATGATCAACAGCGGGTCATTGGTCGGCACCTGGACGGCCTCGCGCAGCGCCGCGTCGGGACTGCCGCCGTAGACATCATAAACACCGACGACGTCAGCGAGGAACAGGGCATCGAAACGGCCACGCTCAAGCAGCTTCGCCAGCTCGACCCAGTGGCTGGTGTGCTTGTAGTTCGGCGACTGGTCGCGGGGATGGCGCCAAAGCCCTTGGGACTGGTGGCCGACGCAGTTCATTGCAAAAGCATTGAGTCGGAGTTCGCGAGCCATGTCTTCCTCCCGGTTTCTCCGAGCTTAGGCGCGCACTGCAATATTAGTCAACCGACCAATATTGCAGTCTGGCGTAAGATGTGTGCTAACGCAGCATCATGAGCAAAGCGCCTGAACCCGCAAATCCGATGATTGGTGCCTGGC
>JAAFIT010000189.1 GCA_013298745.1 Sphingomonadales bacterium | reverse complement strand
CGTTCCGGGCGCGCGCGGCGGGCGATATCGATGTCTATGTCGATTATTCGGGGACGTTGTGGGACAATGCGCTGGGCCACAAGGACACCGCGTCGCGCGAGGTGATGCTCGCCGAATTGCGGCGCGAATTGCCCGAACGGCATGGCGTCACGGTGGCGGCGTCGCTGGGTTTTGAAAATGCTTATGCGCTGGCGATGCAACGCGCCGATGCGAGGCGGCTCGGCGTTGAAAGCCTCGCCGATCTCGCAGTGGTTGCGCCGAACCTGCGGCTGGCCACCGATACCGAATTCCAGTCCCGCGCCGAATGGGCGGCGCTGCAAAAGGTCTATGGACTGCGCTTTGCCCGGATGACCGCCTATACGCCGACGTTGATGGTGCGGGCGCTGACCAGTGGCGAGGCCGATGTGATGACGGCCTTTTCGTCGGATGGCCGGATTGCGGCGGATGATCTGGTGCTGCTCACCGATCCGCGCGGCGCGCTGCCGACCTATGATGCGCTGCTGCTCGTCGGCCCGCGCCGGCCGGATCTGGCGAAACTGCTTGCCGATCTGGAAGGCGCGATCTCCGTCGAGGCGATGCGCGAGGCCAATTGGCAGGTCGATCGCGATATCGACAAGCAGACGCCGGGGCAGGCGGCGACGTGGCTGGAGGGGCGGGTCCGGGAAGGGCGCGGGCAAAGCCCGCGCTGACGTCGGACGGGTTCGACGGGGGAAGGCCCCGCCGCCCCGCCGGCCGAGCTTGCGCCTGTCGGCGCGTAGCCTCGGCTACGCGCTCGCGGCGCTACGCTCCCGCCAGCGCCGCCAGCAGCAGCAGCGCAACGATGTTGGTGATCTTGATCATCGGATTGACCGCGGGGCCGGCGGTGTCCTTGTACGGATCACCCACGGTATCGCCGGTGACGGCCGCCTGGTGCGCGGGTGAGCCCTTGCCGCCATAGGCGCCCTGTTCGATGACCTTCTTGGCATTGTCCCAGGCGCCGCCGCCGCTGGTCATCGAGATGGCGACGAACAGGCCCGAAACGATGACGCCCATCAGCAGGGCACCGAGCGCGGCAAAGCCATTGCCCTGCGTCGAAACCGCAGTGATCGCGAAATAGACGACCACTGGTGCCAGTACCGGCAGCAGCGAGGGGATGATCATCTCCTTGATCGCGCCCGCCGTCACCAGCCCAACGGTGCGGGCATAGTTCGGCCGCACGCTGCGATCCGCAATGCCGGGGCTTTCGCGGAACTGGGCGCGAATGTCCTGCGCCACGGCCGATGCCGTCCGCCCCACCGCCGTCATCGCCATGCCGCCGAACAGATAGGGCAGCAGGGCGCCGAGCAGCAGCCCGACGACGACATAGGGGTTGGACAGGGTGAAATCGACCGGCACATCGGCAAAGAACTGCCGCAGATCCTCGGTATAGGTGGCGAACAACACCAGCGCCGCCAGCCCGGCCGAGCCGATGGCATAGCCTTTGGTCACCGCCTTGGTGGTGTTGCCGACGGCATCGAGCGCGTCGGTGCGTTCGCGCACTTCGGCGGGCAGCCCGGCCATTTCGGCGATGCCGCCGGCGTTATCGGTAACCGGGCCATAAGCATCCAGCGCCACGACCATACCGGCCAGCGCCAGCATCGCGGTGGCGGCAAAGGCGATGCCGATCAGCCCGGCAAGCTGGAAGGCGGCGATGATGCCGGCGACGATCACCAGCGTCGGCAGCGCAGTCGATTCCATCGACACGGCCAGGCCCTGGATGACGTTGGTGCCATGGCCGGAATCGGACGCCTTGGCGATCGATTTGACCGGGCGATAATTGGTGCCGGTGTAGTATTCGGTGATCCAGACGATGAGGCCCGTCACGATCAACCCGACCATCATGCACCAGAACAGCGCCATCGCAGTGAAATCGGTCGGCGCGGCGACGGCCTTGGCGGCTTCAACGCTCGAGGCGTTGACGCTGATGACCGCGTTCATGTCCGGGAAAATCATCTTGGTGGCGAGATAGAGCGCCGGGATCGACAGGACGGCGGTGGCGATGAAGCCCTTGTAGAGCGCGCCCATGATCGAGCCGCCGCCGAGCCGGACGAAATAGGTGCCGATGATGCTGGTCAGGATGCACACCCCGCCGGCGAGCAGCGGCAGCGTCATCAGTTGCGGCGCATAATCGCCGGCGACGAGCAGCGCCACGAGCACCATGGTGGCGCCGATGGTTACGACATAGGTTTCGAAAAGATCGGCGGCCATGCCGGCGCAATCGCCGACATTGTCGCCGACGTTGTCGGCGATGACACCGGGGTTGCGGTCATCATCTTCGTCAAAGCCGAGCTCGTTCTTGCCGACCATGTCGGCGCCGACGTCGGCCGCCTTGGTAAAGATGCCACCGCCGAGCCGCGCGAAGATCGAGATCAGCGAGGCGCCGAAGCTGAGGGCGACGAGTGCGTTGATCACCGGGCGACCGGTGGCTTCAAGGCCCTGAGCAAGGAGGAAACTGTAATAGCCGGCGATGGCGAGCAGCGCGAGGCCCGCCACCAGCATGCCGGTGACGGCACCCGAGCGGAACGCCATGGTGAGGCCCGATTGCAGCGAATTGCGCGCGGCTTCGGCGGTGCGGACATTGGCGCGCACCGAAATGTTCATGCCGATGAAGCCGGTGACGCCCGACAGCACGGCGCCGATGACAAAGCCGATCGCCGGCAGCGTGCCGAGGAAAATCAGCACGAGTACGGCGACGATCACGCCGACGATAGCGATAGCGGTATATTGCTTGTTGAGATAGGCGCCGGCGCCTTCCTGGATCGCCTTGGCGATTTCCTGCATCCGGGGATTGCCCGGCGAAGCGGCCAGCACCTGCCGCGAAGTCAACAGGCCATAGGCCACAGCCGCCAATCCACACAGGATTGCGATTGTCACAGCGTCCATTGGTAAACTTCCCCCTCGGTGTCGCCGCCTCTCGTGCGGTCGTTTGTCGCAACATGGCGCGCACGGTTGGGGAAAGCAACCGATGTGTCAGCGATGCTCCCAACCAAGGCGGGACGGTGTGACATCTGCGCCACCAGCGAGCGCCTGAACACCAAGACCCTCCACGACGCGTCCGATGCGAGTCAGTGGCGTTTTCGTCGCTACCGCCAACGCGGCGACATCGCTGCCGGTCGCCGCTGTGAACAGCAGTTCGTAATCATCGCCGGCCGTTGCACGCGCCAGCCGATCGGCAATGCTCGCCGTCCACGGCCCGGCGGTCACCGGCACGGCATCGAGATCGATCGCCAGCCGCACGCCGCTGGCACGCGCCAACCGGTCGGCATCGATCAACAGACCGTCCGACACATCCATGCACGCCGTCGCCACGCCGGCCAGCGCGCGCCCAAGCGCCAGCCGCGGCGTCGGGCGGCGAAAGCGGTTCAACAGGGCCTTGTCGACCGGAAGTCGCCCCTGCGCCATTGCCAGACCCAGCCCGGCATCGCCGATGCTTCCCGAAACCCAGATATCGTCGCCGATTTGCGCCCCGCCTCGCCCCAGCGCCTGCCCCGGCAAAACGTCGCCAATCGCCGTCAGCCCCAGCACAGCGCGATCCAGACCAGTGACGGTGTCGCCGCCCCAAAGTGCCACTTCGAAATGCGCCAGTGCCCGGCCGAGCCCGGCGGTGAAGGCAGCGCGCCAATCATCATCCTCGGCCGCTGACAGCCCCAGCCCCATCAACACGCCTGCCGGCCGCGCGCCCATTGCGGCAAGGTCAGAAAGGTTCACCGCCAGCAGCTTCCAGGCGATGTCAGACGGCGGATCGTTGCCAAGGTAATGCACCCCGCAGGCGAGAATATCATGGGTGAAAACCAGTTCGCGCCCAAGTGGCGGCGCCCAGACGGCGCCATCATCGGCAAGGCCACGCGCCGCAACACTGGTGGCGAGTGGCGCCAGTGCGGACGCGATGAAATCCCGCTCGCCCTTGGGCGGCGCCGTCATCAGGCCGGGCGCACCTGCCGCGCCACCGTATCGAGCAGGCCGTTGACGAACTTGGCCTCCTTTTCGGCGTGAAAGGCGTGGCTGACCTCGACATACTCATCGATGACCGTCGCCGCCGCCACATCCGGCCGCGCCACCAGCTCATAGGTCGCGGCGCGCAGCAGCGCCCGCATCGGCCGATCGAGCCGGTCCATCGCCCAGCCAGTCGCCAGCGCGCCGGTGATCAACGCATCAAGCTCGGCCTGCCGCGCTGCCGTTCCGGTCACGACATCGTCGAAAAACGCCGTGTCGGCTTCGGCATATTCGGCGCCCTCGATCTCCTGGCCCAACCGGTGATTGTGGAATTCATGCAGCAGCCGCGGCAAGGCATCGCCCTGCATCTCGTGCTGATAGAGCGCCTGGACAGCGCCTAGGCGCGCGGCGGAACGGGAGGAATTGCTGGTCACCGGAGGCATAAAAAATAAAATGATTTAAACAGAATTGGTTAGACGGGTGAATGCTGTGGATAGCGCATGGAGAACCACGTATAATTATTGATAACTTGGGCTGCCCTTTACGGAGACGGCGGCAATGCGCGACAAGGTGACCATGATCCAGCCCACCCCGCTTCGCGTTGTCGAACCCATGCCTGAAGCCACCACCTTGCCGATGAACATCGAGGCCGAAGCCGCGTTGCTCGGCGCCTTGATGATCGACAACCGGCTGGTCGAGGATGTGGTGTCGCGGCTTCGCCCTGAGCATTTCTTCGAGGCGCTGCACGGTCGGATTTATGCCGCGATCCTGAAGCTGTCCGAACGCAACATGGCGGCGACGCCGGTGACGCTGAAGCCGATGTTCGAGGCCGATCCGGCGATGATCGACATGGGCGGCCCGGCCTATCTGGCGGGGCTGACGATGCAGTCGGGCGCGTTGCTGGCGGCGCGGGATTTTGCCAGCCAGATTTATGATCTGGCGTTGCTGCGCGAGCTGATTCGCGTCGGCCGCGACATGGCGACGAGTGCGGCGGACACCTCGGGCGATGTCGCGCCGATGGAGCAGATCACCGAAGCGGAAATGGCGCTCTACAAGGTCGCCGAGGCCGGCGAGGTGGCCGGCGCGGTGAAGACCTTTGGCCAGGCGACCAAGGAAGCCATCGACATGGCCGACCGCGCCATGAAATCGGGCGGGCATCTGTCGGGCTATACGACCGGGCTCGATGCGCTCAACGCCAAGATCGGCGGGCTGCACAAGTCCGATCTGGTGATTCTGGCCGGGCGCCCGGCGATGGGCAAGACGGCGCTCGCCACCAATATCGCCTTTGCCTGTGCGCAGCGCTATTCGCAGGATCTCGCCCGCGGTGTCGATCCGACGAAAACCAGCGGCGCGCCGGTGGCGTTCTTCAGCCTCGAAATGTCGTCGGACCAGTTGGCGACGCGCGTGCTTGCCGAACAATCGGGGGTCAATTCGGAAAGCCTGCGCATGGGCAAGATCAGCCACGACGAGTTCGGCCGACTGGCGCGCGCGGCCGGCGATCTGAACGACCTGCCGTTCTTCATCGATGACACGCCGGCGTTGAGCATCGCGGCGCTGCGCACCCGGG
>JAAFIT010000188.1 GCA_013298745.1 Sphingomonadales bacterium | reverse complement strand
CCGGGCCCGAACTTGGCGGCCAGATCGGGAAATTCGGCGCGCCAGCCGTCATAACCTGACAGCGGATAGCCATAGACCGCTTTTTCCGGCCCGCCGTGATATTTGCGATTGACCTGGGTATCGCCGGCCAGTCCCAGCGGATGCACGGCGATCGGCCCGGCGACCGGCAGCTTGCGATAGGCGGTGTCGATCCCGGCACCGCGGCGACCGGCATTTTCCAGCCGCGTGATGCTGCCGAGATGCAAGGCGGCGATGGTGCCAGCTGCGATCATTTTCCCCCTTGCAATCTGTGGTCACCTCTCTGACATTGCCAATCGAGTTCAACAATACGGAAGGAGGTGATCGGATGTCTCATTGTCACACGTTACGGTCCGGTGCGTTGGTGGCTGCGGTGGGAATCGCGGCGGATTGAAAACGCCTCCTCCGGTTGCGTAACCGGCAATGTGAAAGGCCGCTGGGTTGCCCCAGCGGCCTTTTTTATTTTCCCTCTCCGCTCGCGGGAGAGGTCGGACTCGGGTAAGGCCCGAGCCGGGTGAGGGGGCGGCTCCCGCCGGTCTACTTTCCCTTCCATTCCGGTTTCCGCTTCTGGGCAAACGCCAGCGGTCCTTCGCGCAGATCCTCCGACTTCCAAAGCGCATTGACCGCCGGATGCGCCATCTGGCCTTCATAGGCCGCCTGCAGTGACGGCGTGTCGAGGCTGCGGCTGACGACCTGTTTGGAAGCGCGGATCGACATTGGTGACAATTCGCAGATCTGCGCCGCCAGCGCCCGGGCGGCATCGAGCAACGCTTCGGGCGCCACGACATCGTGAACAAAGCCCAGCGCCTTGCCTTCGGCCGCCGAGACACTGCGGCCGGTCAGAATCATTCCCATGGCGCGCTTGACGCCGATCGTGCGCGGCAGGCGGTGCAGCCCGCCGGCGAGCGCGGCGAGGCCGACCTTGGGCTCGGGCAGGGCGAAGGTCGCGGTGTCGGAGGCGAGGATGATGTCGCAGGCCAGCGCGATTTCAAAGCCGCCGCCCATCGCCACGCCATTGACCGCAGCGATGATCGGCTTGTCGAGGTCCCAGCGCGAGGTGAGCCCGGCAAAGCCGGTCTTGGGCACGGTGACGGCATTGCCTTCAGCCTGATACCGCAGGTCATTGCCAGCGGAAAAGGCGCGCGGGCCGGCGCCGGTCAGAATGGCGACCCATTGTTCCGGGTCGGCCGCAAAGTCGTTGAAGATCGTTTCCAGCTCGGCATTGGCCGGCGGATGGAGCGCATTCATCCGGTCGGGCCGGTTGATGGTGACGATCGTCACGCGGCCTTCGCGTGCGACGCTGCAATGTTCATAGGCCATGGTGGTTTTCCTCCGGTTGCCGGCGGACCATGGCGCAGGCGGGGCATGCCCGCCATTCTCGCTTCCGTCAGGTGAACGGGGGCTATTGATCAAGCGGTGCCAGCCCGCGCCCCCGCCCAACCACCCATAGGGTACAGTGACCTGGGTGGTTGGGCGGGGGCGCGGGCTGGCACCGCCCAACAGACAAAGCCCCCAAACGAAAAACGCCCGGACCTTGCGATCCGGGCGCTTCCGTGACGAGACCGAACCTGGGGGACATCCGTTCGGCCGGGTATTTCCCCCACCCTGGCCGAACGTGCGATCACTTGCGCGACCTGCGATCCCGGTGGCCTTGCGGCCGCCATTCGTAGACACAGCCTTGCGGCTGATCGTTCTTCCCTGAACCTCCGCCTTGAACTTGCGTTCAGTCGATTGCTCTGTGGAAAGGATTACGCCACTCAACGCGCCATGTCATCGGCCCAGGCGCGGAATTGCTTGGTTAAAATCAGATGGCTGGCAACTGTGGCTGGCGTGCAACAATGGCCACGCCCGCGTTGGCGTTGCGTGCCGCCGCCAGCATGCTACACGCCGCCCTGAAGCCGTCCCTTAGCCGCCCACATAAAGGTCTTTCGTCTTGCGCCTGTCCCGTTACTTCCTGCCCGTCCTCAAGGAAACGCCGGGCGATGCCCAGGTCGTGTCGCACCAGCTGATGCTGCGCGCCGGCATGATCCGCCAGACCGCCGCCGGCATCTATGCCTGGCTGCCGCTCGGCCTGCGGGTGCTCCACAAGATCGAACAGATTGTTCGTGAGGAGCAGGACCGCGCCGGCGCCATCGAAGTGCTGATGCCGACCATCCAGTCCGCCGATTTGTGGAAACAGTCCGGCCGCTATGATGCCTATGGCCCGGAAATGTTGCGGATCATCGATCGCCATGATCGCGAGATGCTGTTCAGCCCGACCGCCGAAGAGCTGTTCACCGCCATCTTCCAGAACGGCGCCAAATCCTATCGCGATCTGCCGCGCAATCTTTATCAGATCCAGTGGAAGTTCCGCGACGAAGTTCGCCCGCGCTTCGGCGTGCTGCGCGGCCGCGAGTTTCTGATGAAGGACGCCTACAGCTTCGACGTCGATTTCGCCGGGGCGCGGCACAGCTATAATCGCATGTTCATCGCCTATATGCGCACCTTCGCGCGCATGGGCCTTGAAGCGATCCCGATGCAGGCGGACACCGGCCCGATCGGTGGCGATCTGAGCCACGAGTTCATCGTGCTGGCACCAACCGGCGAAAGCGATGTGTTCTACCACGAGAATTGGCTGCACGCGCGCGATACGTCGGCCATCGACGCCGATGATGCGGCAGCGCTCGAAGGCTTCATCGACGGCCTCAACGCCGATTATGCCGCGACTGATGAAAAGCGCGATCCCGCCGCCGAAGCCGCGGCCGGCGACAAGCTCAAGCAATCCAAGGGCATCGAAGTCGGCCAGGTGTTCTACTTTGGTGACAAATACACCAAGGCGATGGGCGTCACTGTGCAGGGGCCGGACGGCACTCCCATCACGCCGCTGATGGGCAGCTATGGCATCGGCGTGTCGCGCCTGATGGGCGCCATCATCGAAGCCCGCCACGACAAGGACGGTATCATCTGGCCCGAAGCCGTCGCGCCTTACAAGGTCGCGCTGATCAACTTGCGTGCCGATGATGCGGCGTGCGCGGCGGCGGCGGACAGGCTTTATGCCGACCTCAATGCCGCCGGCGTTGAGGTGCTTTATGATGATCGGGACGAGCGCGGCGGCGCCAAGTTCGCCACCGCCGACCTGATCGGCTTGCCGTGGCAGCTGGTGGTCGGCCCCAAGGGGATTGCTGCGGGTGTCGTCGAACTGAAGCGCCGCGGCGGTGACCGGGTGGAGATCGCCATTGGTGACGCGGTGGAGCGCCTGCTGTGATCCCTCTCCCCTTGTGGGATAGGGCGAGAGACGCGCGCCGCGCGGCCCGGGGTGAGGGGGCTTTTGGCGCCGGAAAACCCCCTCACCCCGCTCGGCTTCGCCGAGTCGCCCTCTCCCGCAGGGGGAGAGGGAAGGCGTGATCACCCGCTATGAACGCATGATCGCCAAGCGCTACCTGCTTCCGGGGCGCGGCGAGGGCTTCATCTTTCTGGTGGCAAGCATCAGCCTGATTGCCGTTGCCCTGGGCGTTGCCGCGCTGATCGCGGTGATGAGCGTCATGAACGGCTTTCGTGCCGAGCTGTTCGACAAGATTCTCGGGTTGAATGGCCATGCCGTGGTGCAAGGCTATGGCGGCCGTATCGAGGAATGGCAGCCGCTACAGGCGAAGTTGAAGGCACTGCCCGGCGTGGTTTCGGCGACGCCGCTGATTGAACAACCGCTGATGGGCAGCTTCGGCGGCCGGGTCGAAGGCGTGTTGGTGCGCGGCATGACGATGGAAGACATCGCCGGCAGCCGGATCATCACCGACAATGTCCGCGCCGGCTCGCTCGATCGGCTGCAACCCGGCACCAACACCGTCGCCATTGGCGCGCGGCTCGCTGAAGCGCTGGGTGTTCAGGTCGGTGACCAACTGTCGCTGATCAACCCGCAGGGCGAATCGACGCCGTTCGGCACCGTGCCGCGTATCGTCGGCTATACCGTCGTCGCGGTGTTCGAAGTCGGCATCTATGATTACGACAAGGCGTTCGTCGTGATGCCGATGGCCGATGCGCAGACCTTGCTGCGGCTCGGCGATGCCGTGGGCATGATCGAGGTCGTGACCAGCAACCCTGATCGGGTGGGCGAGATTCTGGCGCCGATTCAACCCAAGATCGTCGGCCAGGCGGTGGTGAATGACTGGAAATCGACCAATTCGGCGCTGTTTTCGGCGCTGGTGGTGGAGCGCACCGTGATGTTCTGGGTGCTTTCGATCATTATCCTGGTCGCCGTCTTCAATATCCTGTCGTCATTGATCATGCTGGTGCGGGCGAAAACGCGCGATATCGCCATCCTGCGCACCATGGGCGCCAGCCGCATCGCGCTGATGCGGGTGTTCATGACAGTCGGAACGCTGATCGGCGGCATGGGCATTGCGCTCGGCTGCGTGCTCGGCTTTGCCCTTTTGTATTTCCGCGCCGGCATTGTCGCGACTGTCGGACGGCTCACCGGCACCAATTTGTGGGACCCATCGGTGCGATACCTGACCGAATTACCGTCCAAAACCGACCCGGCGGAGGTGATCGGCATCGTTTTGCTGGCGCTTTTGCTGAGCTTTCTCGCCACTTTATACCCCGCGTGGAAGGCGGCGAGCACCGATCCCGTGCAGGTCTTGCGCTATGAGTGAGCCTGTTCTGGTCGTCGAGGACCTGCGCCGCAGCTTTACCCAGGGCGAAGCGACCATCGAAGTGCTGCGCGGCGTCGATCTGAGCGTCAATGCCGGCGAGATTGTCGCGCTATTGGGGCCTTCGGGCTCGGGAAAATCGACGCTTTTGCAGGCTGTCGGCCTGCTCGAAGGTGGCTTTCAGGGCCGGATCAGCATCGCCGGCGAGCGGGTGGAGGCCCTCGACAACGCCGGACGTACCCGGGTGCGACGCGATTCCCTCGGGTTTGTCTATCAGTTCCACCACCTTTTGCCCGATTTCAACGCCCGCGAGAACGTCTTGCTCGCCGGATTGGTGGCGGGGCACAGCGAAAAGGCCGCGACGGCCCGCGCTGATCAGTTGCTGCGGGACCTCGGGCTGGGCGATCGCCTCGCGCACCGGCCCTCGCAACTGTCGGGCGGTGAGCAACAACGCGTCGCCGTGGCGCGCGCGCTGGCCAACAAACCGGTGCTTGTGCTGGCTGATGAGCCGACCGGCAACCTTGATGAGGCCACCGCGGCCAAGGTTCTCGCCGAATTCCTCGCGCTGGTGCGCGGGCAGGGGTCAGCGGCGCTGGTCGCCACCCACAATGTCGCGCTGGCACGGGCGATGGACCGGGTGGTGACGCTGCACGAAGGCCGGCTGGCGGCGGTTTAGAAACCTCCGGGGTCTGGGGCCAAGGGCCCCAGCCGCCGGAGGCAAACGTCAGTGCTGTGTCTCTGGCATTTCCAGCACCAGGCCATCCAGATCGGCGCTGGCAAAGATCTGGCAGGCGAGGCGGCTGTTGGCCTTGCGGCCATCGGCGAGGTCGAGCATCGCTTCTTCCAGTTCGGTGATGCTGCCGGTCTTGTCGCCCCAGCCGTCGCTGACAT
>JAAFIT010000187.1 GCA_013298745.1 Sphingomonadales bacterium | reverse complement strand
GATGGGCGCCGCGGGCGGCTGATGATCACCGGCAGCGAAAACTCGCTGTCGGTGCCCGATGCGGTGAAGGGCTTTGGCCTCGGGCTGTATGCGGCGTCCAAACACGGCGTGCTGGTGCTCGCCGAATGGCTGCGTGGCGAGATGGCGGCTGGCAACAAGCCGCTCGACGTCCATATCCTGCTGCCCGGCGGCGTCTATACCGGCATGACGGCGGATGGCCTTGGCCCCGATCCGGCGGGCTGGCCGGCGGACATGCACGTCATCACCGCCGAACGCTGCGCCGAAATCGCGCTCGATGGGCTCGACAGGGGACTTTTCTGGATCCCGACCCATCGCCACCTTGCCGATGACATGGGTCCGCGCCACACGGGCGTCGCTGATGCGGTGCGTTTGCTGGGGCTTTAGCGCCGCAAACCGGGGGTGACTTCGCCGGCGGACAGGGCTACCGCCGCAGCATGAGCCATCCGCACGTTCCCACCCGCCTGTTCCCCACCGCCCGCGAAGAAGCCGTTGTCGCCAATGCGCCGACGAGCACGGCGCAAACCGAACATCCCGCCTATGCGCTGGCGTTCCAGGACAATGAATTCCTGCTCCGCGACGATCTGCGCCCGGTGCGGTTTCAGCTCGAACTGCTGAAAACCGAACTGGCGTTGAGCGAGGCGGGCATCGATTCGCTGTTCGTCTTTTACGGCTCGGCACGCATTCCTTCGCCGGATGAGGCTGCCGGTGTGCTGGCGTCTGCCACGACACCCGAAGCCCGCAAGGTCGCCGAGCGGCTGGTCGCCAAGGCGCGCTATTATGATGTGGCGCGCGAACTCGCGGCGCTGGCGTCGACGCCGCGCGATGACAATGGCCAGCGCAGTTTCACCGTGTGTTCGGGTGGCGGCCCATCGATGATGGAGGCGGCCAATCGCGGCGCCCATGATGTTGGTGCACCGTCGGTGGGCCTCAACATCGTGCTGCCGTTCGAACAGGTGCCGAACCCCTATGTGACGCCGGGCCTGAGTTTCCAGTTTCACTATTTCGCGCTGCGCAAGATGCACTTCCTGATGCGCGCCAAGGCGGTTGCGGTGTTTCCCGGCGGCTTCGGGACGTTCGATGAGCTTTTCGAGCTGCTGACGCTGGTGCAGACCGGCAAGGTCGCGCCATTGCCGATCCTGCTTTATGGCCGCGATTTCTGGAACACCGTGGTCAATTTCGAAGCGCTGGCGGAAGAAGGCGTGATCGCGCGCAGCGACTTGTCGCTTTTCCACATCGTCGAAACCGCTGCCGAAGGCTGGCAAATCATTCGCGAGCATTTCGGCCTGTAGCGGCCCAAAACAAAAAAGCCCGGAGCCATCGGCTCCGGGCTTATTCGTGTAGTCGCCGTGTCGCCTTATTGAGCGACAGGTGCTGCTTCGGCTGCGGGCGCTGCGGCATCGGCCGGGGCGGCTGCGACATCGGCCGGGGCCGCTTCCGCAGCAGCGGGCGCTGCGGCTTCGGCGGGCACCGGCGGCAGCGGCTGCGGTGAATCCGACTTGGAATTGAGGTAGACGAGCAGGGCGGCGCGATCTTCGGGCTTGGCGATGCCGGCAAAGGCCATCTTGGTGCCAGCGGCATAGGTCTTCGGGCTGGTCAGCCATGTGCTGAGTGCGTTCCAGTCCCAGGGCTTGCCCTTCATGGCCATCAGCGCTTCGGAATAGGCATAGCCCGCCGCGTGATCGTGGACATCGCCGACGATGCCGTAAAGATTGGGGCCGATGCCGTTGGCCGCGCCCTTTTCAACGGTGTGGCAGGCGGCGCACTTCTTGAAAATCGCCTCGCCCTTTTCGACCGTCGCCGAAGCGAGATAGAAAGCGATCGGCTTTTCGGCCTCAGCAGGGCCGGCGCCGGCGGCGACTTCCTCGACAACGCCTTCGATCACATAGGATTGCTTTTCCGGCTTGTGCGGGGTGAACATCGCGCCAACACCGGTGTTGATGACGAGCAGGGTGAGGACTGCGGCCAGACCCCAGCCGGCGTATTTGTTGAATTCAAAGCTGTCCAACGTAAGGCT
This sequence comes from Sphingomonadales bacterium, assembly GCA_013298745.1. Classification (GTDB taxonomy): domain Bacteria; phylum Pseudomonadota; class Alphaproteobacteria; order Sphingomonadales; family Sphingomonadaceae; genus Sandarakinorhabdus. Next base: position 3,546 of record JAAFIT010000187.1, on the reverse strand, counting down.
CCTGAACGGACGTTTGGCGCTGTCGCCAAGGCTGATGCGGGGCTGCTATAGCAGGGGGGACGGTGGCGGCAAGAGATTGTGCGTCGCAGCGTGCATTGCCGCCACGCAATTTGACGGGCTATGAGCGCCTTCGACGTGGGTGACCACGGAACCGCCTCCAGCCCATTTAAGGCCCTTTTGATGAGCAGTTACCCTCCGCGCGCCGACGCTCTGGTCAATGACATGGCCGTGCGTGCCGATGCCGATCCCGCCAATGCCATTGCCTTTCAGGGCGCGCCCGGGGCCTATTCGCATCAGGCGGTGCGCGAACTATTTCCCGCTGCGGCGCCATTGCCCTGCGCCTCGTTCGAGGACGCGATCGAAGCGGTGCAATCGCGCCGCGCCGCCAAGGCTGTCATCCCGATCGAAAATTCCCTGCACGGCCGGGTCGCCGATATCCATTTTCTGCTGCCGGAGTCGGGGCTGTTCGTCGTTGGCGAGCATTTTGTCCGTGTTCGCCATTGCCTGCTCGGGCTGGGGAATCAGGCTGATTTGCGGCAGGTGATCAGCCACCCGCAGGCGCTTGGTCAGGTGCGCGGCCGGCTGCGCAGCCTTGGCATCGAGCCGGTGCAGTTTTTTGATACGGCTGCAGCGGCGGCGCAGGTCGCAGGGGCAGGGGATGCCAGTGTCGGCGCCATCGCCTCCAGACTCGCGGCCGAACTCTATGGGCTGACGATCTTTGCCGAAGGTGTCGAGGATGCCGATCACAACACGACGCGATTCGTGGTTTTGTCGCGCGAGCCAGGGGATGTGCCGGCACCGGGCGTGCCGGTGATGACCAGCCTCAACTTCGAAGTCCGCAACGTACCAGCAGCGCTGTTCAAGTCATTGGGCGGCTTTGCCACCAACGGCATCAACATCACAAAGTTGGAAAGCTACATCCGCGACGGGTCGTTCGCCGCGGCCGAATTCTATGCCGAAATCGTCGGCTCACCGGCCGATCCGGGGTGTGCGCTGGCGCTGGAGGAACTCGCCTTCCACACCAAATGGGTGCGGCTGCTCGGCACTTATCCGCAGGTGCGCAGCCGCACGAGCTAGGCTGGAGGGCGTTCAGGTTGAAGCGCCTCCGGCGGCTGGGGCCATCGGCCCCAGACCCCAATTGATCGGCCCTTGCCAATGGCTTGGTTCGATGCCGACGATTGAATGAAATGGGGTCTGGGGCCGATGGCCCCAGCCGCCGGAGGCCCAACTTCTTTGGGTGTCGTAACTGGACAGAGCCATCTCGCGCTGCCACCCTCTTGCGAAACAACAGGGGGATTAAAAATGCGCAGATTCGCGATGGCCGTTTTCGCGGCGAGCCTGGCCACGTCGGCACTGGCGGCGCCCTCCACGCCTCAACGCCCGGCCTTTGCTGCCGCGATCACCAGGAATCATGATGCGACGGTGCAGATGCTGCGCGACTGGATCGCGTTGCCGACCATCGCCGCGATGGGGATGAACGTGGCGGAAGGGCCGGAGTATATGCGCAAGCTGGCGCTCGATGCCGGCTTCCAGGAGGCCAAAATCATTCCCTCGGGCGGCGTTCCAGCGGTGCTGGCGACGCTCGATGCCGGCGCGCCGACGACGCTCGGCATCTACATGATGTATGACGTCAAGCATTTTGATCCGGCCGAATGGAGCTCGCCGCCGCTTGAAGGCCGGCTCGTCGAACGGCCGGGTGTCGGCCAGGTCATCGTCGGGCGCGGCGCCGTCAACCAGAAGGGGCCGCAGACCGCGCTGCTCGCGGCGCTGCACGCCTTCAAGGCGACCGGGCGCAAGCTGCCGGTCAACCTCGTGTTGATTGCCGAGGGTGAGGAGGAGATCGCCTCGACCAACTTCCCCAAGGTCATCGCCAACCCCGAAGTCGCCGCCGCGCTGAAGAACACCATTGGCGTCATCGGCGCGTCGGCGCTGCAAAGCCCGCAGGGCGTTGCCGGCATCAGCCTTGGTGCCAAGGGCGCTGTCGAGTTCCAGTTGATCGTCGGCGGCGAGACCAGCGATCGCTATCCCAAGGCCGATGTGCATTCGAGCACCCACGCCCGGATCGAAAGCCCGGTGTGGCGGCTGGTCAAGGCGCTCGATACGCTGGTCGCCGACGATGGCCACACGCCGGCGATCGACGGCTGGTTCGAAAATGTCCGGCCGCTGACGCCGCGGCAAAAGGCGATCATCGCCGACGGCCTGAAGGGCGCCAGCGAGGCCGAAGCCAAGGCGCAGGTCGGCGTCGGGCGCTGGATCAACGATGAGGATTTCCAGACCAGCACCGAGCGGTTGTTGTCGCAGCCGACGGTCAACATCCAGGGCCTTGTCAGCGGCTATATGGGCCCCGGCGGTAAGACCGTGTTGCCGAGCCGCGCCGAGGCCAAGCTGGAATTTCGCCTTGTCCCCGACATGACCCAGGCCGAGGCCGAGGCGAAATTGAAGGCGCATCTCGCCAAGCGCGGTTTCGATGATGTGAAAGTGGTGTTCAGCGGCGGCTATGGCCCCAACCAGACCGATGAAAATGCCCCGTTGGTAACGGCACAACGGCGCACGCTCGAAAAATCGGGCATTCCCTATCGGCTGATCGTGCGCAACGCCGGCAGCTGGCCGGGCGTGATGTTCAACGGTGCCCCGCTCAACTTGCCCACCGGTCAGTTCGGCCTCGGCCGCGGCAATGGCGCCCATGCGCCGAACGAATGGTATCTGATCAAGAGCGCAGACCCCAAGGTCGCCGGCATCGACGAGACATCGCTGGCGTTTGTTGATCTGTTCTACGAACTGGCGGCGACTGGGAAGGCAAAATAGCCTCCGGCGGTTGGGGCCGTTGGCCCCAAACCCCATTTGGTATCAGCCGCCGAAGGCCTTGATCAACCTGGCGCGCGAAGCAGGTGAATGCGCGCCTTGCCATGATCGCGGACGGCCAGGACTTCGAAGTCGCTTGTTAAAGCCTCCTTGCGGCTGGTCTCGACCGATATCAGCGCGTGCGGCGCAATCCAGCCGCGCTCGGCCAGTCGCGCCAGCGCCGGCTCGGCGAGTCCCTCGCCATAGGGCGGATCAAGCAGGATGAGGTCACAGGCACGCGGGGCGGTGCCGATGGCCTCCATCGGGGCTGCGATGACATCGGCGGACACCTTGATGCCGGCGATATTGGTGCGCAGCGCCTTCACGGCGGCGGCATCGCGTTCGACAAAAGTGCCATGCGCGGCGCCGCGGGAAAGTGCCTCCAACCCCAGCGCGCCGGTGCCGGCAAAGCCATCGAAGACGCGCAGCCCTTCGAAACTGCCAAGCCTGCTGAGCAGCATCGAAAACAGTGCCTCGCGCACCCGGTCGGCCGTGGGGCGGGTTGATTCGCCCGGCGGTGCAATGATCGCTCGGCCGCGCCAATGGCCCGAAATGATTCGCATCGTGCCGGTATCTCACCCCTTGCCGAGCGACTTGCGCAAGCTGGCGACGACGCCATCGGGCACTTCATCGGCATCGCGCGGCGGCAGGTCGCCAAGCTCGATCGGACCATAGGCGACGCGGATCAGCCGTCTGACCTGGAGG
>JAAFIT010000186.1 GCA_013298745.1 Sphingomonadales bacterium | reverse complement strand
CGTCGATGCGGCGAACGTGGTGGCGCTTCTCGAAAAGGCGTTGATCGTGCCGGTGCTGACCGCCCACCCCACCGAGGTCCGGCGCAAGAGCATGATCGACCGCGAAGCGAGCATTGCCGCGCTGCTTGCGAGTTGTAGCAACGGCCTGTGCGATACCGACACCGAGGCCGAGCTCATCCGCCAGATCACGATCCTGTGGCAGACGCGCCCGCTGCGTGCCGTCAAACCCGTCGTCTTCGATGAAATCCAGAGTGCATTGTCCTATCTCGGCGGCAGCTTCTTGCCTGTGCTGCCACGCCTGCACGCGCGCTGGGAGGCGATTACAGGCGCGACATTGCCGCCCTTTCTGCGCCCCGGCAGCTGGATCGGCGGCGATCGCGACGGCAACCCCAATGTCAACGCCGCCACGCTGGAGGCCGCACTTGCCGCGCAAGCCCGCGTCGCGCTGGGTCATTATCTCCATGAACTCAATGCCATCGGCGCCGAGCTTTCGATGTCGTCGGCGATGGTCACGGTTTCGCCCGGTGTCATGGCGCTCGCCGAAGCCAGCGGCGACACCGCCGCCAGCCGCAGCGATGAGCCGTATCGGCGCGCGCTGGTCGGCGTTTACGCCCGCGCCGCCGCCAGCTTTCAGGCATTGACCGGCACCGCGCCGCCGCTCGCCGCCATGGCACCGGGCACACCCTATGCCCGCGCCGCCGATCTGCTTGGTGACCTTGAAACCGTTGCGGCGTCGCTGGCGGCGCATGGCGGCACCGCGATGGTCGGCAGCCGGCTCGATCATCTGATCCGCGCGGTGCGGATCTTCGGCTTTCACCTTGCCACCCTCGATCTGCGCCAGAATGCCGATGTCCATGCCCGTGTTGTCGGCGAGTTGCTGACGCGCGCCGGGGTGACGGCGGATTATGCCGCGATGGACGATGCGGCCCGCGTCGCGCTGCTTGGTGGCGAGCTCGCCTCGCCGCGATTGCTGTTCAACCCGCACGGCAGCTATAGCGCCGAAACCCTTGGCGAAATGGCCATCCTGCGCGCCGCCGCCGCTGCCCATGCCCGCTTCGGGCCGGAGGTGATCCGCGCCTATATTGTCTCCAAGACCAGCGGCGTTTCCAACCTTCTCGAAGTCTATGTGCTGCTGAAGGAAGTCGGGGTCTATATCCCCGGCGACCCGCCCAAATGCGCCATCATGGCAGTGCCATTGTTCGAAACCATCGAAGATCTGGAGGCGGCGCCCGATGTGATGGCCAGCTTCCTCGATCGCCCCAAGGCGGCGGCGCTGGCGGCAGCACGCGGCCATCAGGAGGTGATGATCGGCTATTCGGATTCGAACAAGGATGGCGGCTATCTGACCTCCAACTGGTCGCTCCACGAAGGCGCGCTGGCGCTAGCGGAAGTCTTCGCCGCTCGCGGCCTGCAGATGCAATTGTTCCATGGCCGCGGCGGTGCGGTCGGGCGCGGTGGCGGCCCGGCGTTCGATGCCATCCGCGCCCAGCCGCAAGGCACGGTGGCGGGGCGCATCCGCATCACCGAGCAGGGCGAGGTCATCGCGTCCAAATATGGCACGCCGGCGGTGGCGGAAACGAGTCTTGAGACCATGGCAGCGGCGACCCTGCTTGCCAGCCTTGAACCGCCGCGACTGAGCGCTGCCGATTTCATGCGGTTCCGTGACGCCATGGCCAGCATCAGCGCCGCCGCCTGTCGCAGCTATCGCGGGCTGGTCTATGAAACCCCCGGGTTCAACGCCTTTTTCCGCGCCGCGACGCCGATCACCGAAATCGCCGAATTGAAGATCGGCTCGCGTCCCGCCTCGCGCACCACCTCCGACCGCATCGAGGACCTGCGCGCCATTCCCTGGGTGTTCAGCTGGGCACAGGCGCGGATCATGCTGCCGGGCTGGTATGGCACCGGCGATGCGCTGGCGGATGTCATGGCCAATGGCGACAAGGGCCTGCTTGCCGAAATGGTCACCGCCTGGCCGTTCCTCGGCGCCACGCTTTCCAACCTCGAAATGGTGCTGGCCAAATCCAACATGGATATCGCCCGCCGCTATGCCGGGCTGGTGCCCGATACGGCACTGCGCAAGGCGGTCTTCGCCACAATCGAAAGCGGCTGGAATCGCACCCGCGACACGCTGCTCGGCCTGACCGGCCAATCAACGCTGCTCGAACGCCAGCCGGTGCTGGCGCGCTCGGTGCAATTGCGGCTGCCCTATATCGATCCATTGAACGAATTGCAGATCGATCTCATTCGGCGGCGCCGCGCCGGCGAGGCGGATACGCGCATTGCCGAGGGCATCCATCTGACGATCAACGGGATCGCCGCAGGCCTGCGCAACAGCGGCTGATACCCGGTCCGTGCGCTTGCAATGGCGATCATCGGTGCGGATCGTGCCAAAAACGGCCAGGCTTCACTATGGACTTGCGAACCGCCAGCGTTGCATTCTAGTTAACTGCGGGTCAGTTGGGGGGTTCTGTTCTGACCGCGTTGCGCTTGGGGTGGGCTATGGCTTGTTGCCGGAATTTTTCGCCACTGTTGCTGGTGTTGGCGGCGTTTCCGGCGAGCGCGCAAACAGTGCAAGCGGCGCCGACAGCCGCTGTCATCAATCAGCCACCTGGCGCAGTCGTGCGGCAGGGCGGCATCGAAGACAAGTTCGCCATTGCGGACAGTGCCGCGATTGCCCGTGATTTCGAAACCTTCGTCAATGACGCAGTGGCGCGGCGCGGCACCGTTGCGGCGCCGGTGGCCTTGCCGGCGGCACCTTCTGGGAATGTCGCCTGGTGGGCTTCCGACGTTGTCGATGCGGGCAATGGCGGCCGGGCATTCCGCCTGAACGACCTGATCGATCGGGCATCAAAGTCGTCGTTCCAGCTGGGCGTCTTCGGTGCCTTGCCGGCCATCCGCGATACCGGGGTCGATGAAGCCCGAGGGCGGTACACGGCCGAAGGCTTTGCCGAGGTCCGGCACAGCGACCGCGAGGATCGCACCACGGCGCTGTCGCAGACGGCCGGCGACCCGCGGTTGAAGGAAATCGACAACAGCGTCGAAGCCGGCATTCGGGCACGGTTGCGCACTGGCACGCAGGTGACACTGGCGCAGCGTTTTTCGAACCTCGATACCAACAACATCATCTACAACCCGACCACGCAGTCGCGGTCGCGCACCACCCTCAGCATCGTGCAGCCGCTGCTGCGCGAAGCCGGTGAAGACTATAATACCGCCATCGAGCGTATTGCCGGCCTGGAAGCCGATTCCGCCAGGCTGGAGTTTCGCCGGCAGGCCGAAAGCCATTTGCTGCAGCTGATCCGCAGCTATTGGACGCTGTATCTGGCGCGCGCCAATTATGCGCAGGAAAAGCGCGCCGCGGCCAATGTCGAGGATCTGGCGGCACGGCTCGAGCGGCGATCGGGGCTCGATGCCCAGCCGCTGCAACTCAGCCGCGCCCGCGCCGTTGCCGCCGAACGCTCGGCCGGCCTGGTGCGCGCCGCCAATGCGGTCCGCAATGCCGAGGCGCGGTTGCAGGCGCTGATCAACGACCAGGAGCTGGCGGGCGCACTTGTTCCGGCGGATTTGCCGGCACCGCAGTTCCTGCGGCTCGACATGCAGACGCTGACAGCGACCGCCATGGCGCAGCGGCCCGAGGTGCGGACGGTCTTCCTCGGTTATCGCTCGGCATTGTTGCGCGAGGGCATGGCGAAGAGCGAGCGGATGCCACAGCTCGATCTGGTGCTGGAAGGCTCGAGCAATGGCGGCCACAATAATGGCCATATCTTCCCATCATTGCAGGACGCCTGGTACGAACGGCCAAGCTATACCGTCGGCGCGCGCTTTGCCGTGCCGCTCGGCAAGGACGAACGCCGGGCGCGCTATGACCGACGCCGGATCGAAACCATGCAACAGGCGTTGCAGGCGCGGTCCACGATCGACACCGTCATCATGGAGCTCGAGGTTTCGGCCAACGAATTCGTTACCGCGAACAACGAACTGGTGCGCCGCGGCGAAGCGCTCAAGCTGGCCAGCGCCGATCAGGCGACGATCACGACGCGCTGGCAATCAGGGCTGGGTGGTGGCGGCGGTGGCAGTGATGGCGTCCTCTACCTCGATCAGTTGCTGGGCGCCCAGGACCGGGTGACGGCGTCGGAACTCGATTATGCCGAGGCCCAGGCGACGGCGATGGTTGCGGCCGCCAATCTGTCGCGGGCGCGCGGCACGCTGTTGAGCGATCTTGGTTATGATATCGCGCGTGTCGATGGCCAGGGCAGCTTGCTGCCGACCTACCGGCTTGTCGCCGCCGCCCCTGTTGCGGCCAGATGACCGCCGACGCCGGCCTCGGCAAGCGGCTGGCGCGCTGGCTCTGTGCGGCCAGTCGCCAGGGCCTGACGGCGGGACGACAAGGTCTCGCCGGCCGCGTGGCGCCGGGCAGCGATGCGGTCATGCTGCTCGAAGAGCGCATCCTCCTCGATGCCGAGCCGGTGGTGACAATCGTCCCGACACTGACCACCGCGGCGCTGGGCAGCACCTTCGGCATCACCCTCAATTTCGACAATGTCTCGGATGCCGATCCCGGCTTAACGACCGGCTATGCCCCCTATATCGATCTGTTCCTGCCGACACTCGGCAAGGATGGCAGCGGCGCCGCAACCGACGATGGCATCAGCTTTGGTTCGGCAACGTTTCTGGGCCAGCCGGTTACCGCCACGGTTATCACCTTCGACGCTTCTGGCAATGCGACGCATCCCTTTGCGGTCGATGCCAGCGGCAACCCGCGGATTGTCACCGGCACGCCGGGTGACACGCTCGTCGTGCTCACCCTGCCGTTCGGATCATTCACCGCCGATCAGACACCGGTCGACGTCAGGGTCAATCTCAACCTGTCGCCGCTCGCCGATTTCGATCCGGCGCACATCGCCGATCAATTGCAGATCACCGCTCAGGGTGGTTTTGCGCTTGGGCGCGATGCTCTCAATAACCCGACGACGGATCCGCCGGTCCTGCAGGCCGTGCCGTCGCTGGGCACCGTCTCGCCCAGCCTCGTCACGCTGACCAAGGTCTCGAACGCGCCCGAGGGTGAAACCGCGACGGGTCCGAATTTCGAGCATGTCTGGACAATCAATCTCGATGTTGCCGATGGCCAGACCATTACCGACGCCCATATCCGCGATCTGCTGCCGTCGAACATCGTCTATATGGGCTCAACGGTGGTCGTGGGCGCTGGCACGCTGGTCAGCGAACCGATCATCGGGTCGGTTGTCGATCCGGCGAACAATATCCTCGATTATGACTTCGGGACGATTGTCGGTGCTGCCGGAGTCGATGCGCGGATCACCGTCCGCTTCTATGTTGCCGATGTTTCGGGGGCCGGCAGCGCGGTCATCAACCCGTCGACCGGCAGCCCGACCCTGACCCAGAATGACATCGAGGTCGAAGGCGCGCTGGTGCCCTTCGATCCGCGCGATCCGACCATTCCCTTTGTCGAAGGCCGCGGGATCATCGACAACACGGTCATCAACCGCAGTGTCGCCATTCAGAAAAATTCGACGATCACTGTCGACAACAATGTCCCCGGCCTGTCGCCGGGCGATGTGCTGACCTACACGC